>CANHCD010000144.1 GCA_947458795.1 Cyclobacteriaceae bacterium
AATGCCGGTAACCCTACTGCCTTTGGAATCCGTGAGCGGCACCAACTTGGATCGCTATTCGGTCATCTTGATGGCGGATGGAAGCTACGGGCAACTGGGACAGTCCGGCGCTGCTGCCCTGAAAACTTGGGTGAGCAAGGGCAATACCTTGGTGGCCAAAGGAGGCGCACTTCGCTGGTTGGCACAGAATGAAATCGGAAATTTCACCTTCCGCAAAGTGGATAACGGGGAGAAAGGTTTGCAGAAAAGCTATGCAGACTTTGAAAATGCTACCGGAGCCAAGCAAACTTTCGGAGCCATCTTCAAATCTACCTTGGACACCAGCCATCCTATCGGCTATGGCTATGTGAGCAAAGACCTTTTCACCTTCAGAAATGACAATTTCTTCCTAGAGCCCTCTACCAATCCCTACGCCAACCCGCTAGTCTATACTAAAGATCCTTTGGCTTCGGGCTACCTGCATCCAAGCAATCTGCCTGGAGTACAGGAGAGCGCAGTGATCCGTGTAGCTAGCCAAGGAAGAGGAAGAATTGTGGGCTTTGCTGACAACCCTAACTTCCGTGCCTTCTGGTTTGGTACCAACAAGCTGTTTATGAATTCCATTTTCTTTGGTCAAGTGATTGACGGAGGAACTGCCCGTTAAACTCCAAATCCCAGCCAAGTGCTGGGATTTTCTTTGCTATTCCTGATGCTATTCTTAGAATTTATGAAAAAAATTAGTCTGTTTCTTTTCGCTTTGCTGATGGGCGGAGGCGCTCTTGTCGCACAAGAAATGAGTTTTGAGTCCTACAATCCTCCTTCTACGCTCAAGGTGCCTCAGCATCCCGTGACGCGATCAAAGTTTCCCTTTATCGATATCCACAGCCATCAAGGAGGCGTCAACAAATCCAAGATCGATCAGCTTTCCGCTGAGATGAAGGAGCTCAACATGGCAATCATGATCAACCTGAGTGGACGGGGCTTCGGGCAGGGCAATAGCAATGCACAGCAGGAATACATCAAGGGCATGATGCAGGAGTTTAAAACCCATGCCCCTGGCAGATTCATGGTGTTTACCAATTTGAATTTTAACGGTTTTGGTACACCAGAATGGACCGCCTTGGCAGTGAAAGAGCTGGCAGAGGACGTTGCTTCAGGAGCAGTAGGCTTGAAGATTTACAAGAGTTTGGGTTTGAACTCCAAGGACAACAGTGGAAAGCGAATTCCCGTGGACCATCCCGATTTGGATCCAGTTTGGGCAAAGGCTGGGGAACTTGGGATTCCTGTACTGATCCATGCTGCGGATCCTGCTCAATTTTGGCAAGCGATGGATTCCACAAACGAACGCTGGCTAGAACTCAAACTTCATCCGAGTCGCCGCCGATCTGCTACCGACCCAGCGCCTTTTGAGCAAATCATCGCAGAGCAGCACAGGGTATTTGCGAAGCATCCCAAGACCACCTTTATCAATGCCCACATGGGCTGGATGGCCAATGACATGGACGCTGCAGGGGCGCATTTGGATAAATATCCCAATGTCAACTACGAGATCGGTGCCATCATCGCAGAGCTTGGAAGACAGCCACGACGAGCCAAGGAGTTTTTCACCAAATATCAGGATCGAATTTTATTCGGCAAAGATGCCTACAACAAGGAGGAGTTTTACACCTACTTCCGCGTACTGGAAACCGAGGACGAGTATTTTCCTTATTACAAAAAGTACCATGCCTTTTGGAGCATGTATGGCTTGGGCCTTTCAGACGAAGTCTTGAAAAAGGTGTATTACAAAAACGCGCTTCGGATTGTGCCGGGATTGGATAAGACGCTATTTCCGGATTGAACTTTTTACGGATTAGTAATGGTATTGAAATGAAATACAGTGGAAATAAAATGGAAAAAAACCGAGCCCGCTCGGTGAAATAATTGTTTCGATTCCGATTAAATTTAAAATAACACGATGGAAATACAGTGGAAATATACCGAGCGTGCTCGGTGAAATAGTTTCAAATACGTATTCTATCCTATTTCACGGAGCCCACCGCGGCGGGCAGGCAACGCGGAGTCTATTTTTACTCTATTTCCATCGTATTTCAAAACAGCTATTTCAAAATCGTTTAGTCTTTCAACGCGAGTTGATATTCTGTGGGGGTGTAACCCGTCAGCTTTTTAAACGTTTTGTAAAAAGTGCTTCTATGGGTGAAAAGGCAACCCAAAGACAAGGAATCAATGGTATGGGTGTCTAAATAGCCTGTTTTAATCAACTTCTGGGCGTATTTAATTTTCAAAATATTCTGATACTCATTGAAGGAACAATAGGCATAATACTTAAAAACGTATTTGATATGACTTTGAGGATAATTCAGTCGAAAAGCGAACTCCTTTAGTGATGGCAACAGGACAAAATTGTCCAGTAACTCTTTCTCATTTTTTTTGATGGCAAAGATAATTTCATCCACTTTATCCCTTACTTTTTTCTCCACTTCAAGATCTTCCAAATCGGTAGGCTCCTTCTTATTGAATTTCCAAACCGCAACCTCCTCTTTTTTGAAGCTATTGAGTTTTTGAAGAAGAAGCTGTTCTCCGTGTAGCAGAAGTGGGTTTTTTAAAATGTAGACGACAAACAGAAACCACAACACGGAAGATGCCGCATAAAATCGGGGAAACTTGTCGTCCATGGTTTCCCCAGTGCTGGTGAGCAACAGGTAGTTTGACAATAAGAAAAAGAGAATGAAAAACGCTAGCAATGCGTATACCCACAATTTTATGGATTGAAAATGAAGGGTTTCCTTAATGCTTTTTCTACTAAACACATATTTCCAAACCAGCTGTATGGTAAACACCAGATATACTGTCGTAAATAGAAGAAAAACTACTTGAATGACCCCCAAACTTGGATTGAAGGCAGCGCTTATGAAGGCAAATACCAAAGGGAATAAAAAATGAAGTATAATTTTTTTATAGGAGGTAGATTTTAAAAGTAGGTTTTCAAAAAACAAAAAGAGCCCCGCAAACTTAAAAAACGGAAAAATTAAATTTTCCTGAAAGGGATTAAAAAACGAGCCCACTAATCCAAAAACTTCCAATCCATGCAAAAAACGTTGAAGGCCTGCTACGGCTATAATGATCAAGAAAAAAAGATTCAGCTTATTATCTTTTTTGTGGCTGATCAAAACGATAAATAAGAGCAGTAGCAATAGAAATCCTACGAAAAAGGATAAGAAATCAAATACCATTTGGTTTGAACTATTTTTTTAAATGATCGGAATGGAAGAGATACCAAGCATCCTGCACAGAAGCATGTTATCAAGATTTCGAAGGGTATTCATCACGGTCAAACTCCCCTCTCTTTTTTGAAGTTGCCCTCGTCGGTTTACCAAGTGCATAAATCAGTTCAAATATATTTTTTTATGTGTGTAATAAAAAAGAATGATTCATAATATGAATCAATCAGAATCCTGCCTGCCCTCCGCGGCGGGTAGACTGGCAGGCTCGGTGAAATAATTGTTTCGATTCCTCTTTCATTTAAGGAAATAAATGGAAATAGGCTAGAAATAAACCGAGCAGGCTCGGTGAAATAATTTCAAATACGTGTTCCAAACTATTTCACGTAGCCCGCCGCTGCCTACCTACCATAAGCATGCGGGCAGGCAACACAAAGTCTATTTCTAATCTGTTTCCACTTTATTTCACTTTGTTATTTCACGGAGCGAGCCCGCCGCGGCGGGTATTTCTACTGTATTTCAATCGTATTTCTTTACCTTATTTCCTAATCAAATTCAGCATCCCCCTTCTCAACTCTCCCGTTTCTCGGATTTCGATCGTCCAGAAGTAAGTTCCCACGGGAAGCTGCTTTCCATTGAAGGTTCCATCCCAGCCTTGGTCGGGAGATTCGGTGTAGAACAGGCGCGAACCCACATTGTCGTACACCGAGATGCGCGCCCCCTCGTAAAACCGGATACCCGGTACGCCCCAGCTGTCGTTGATTCCATCTCCATTGGGAGAGAAGCTATTGTTAACAACCAAGGAGGAAAATTCGAAACGTGATCTTTTGATCTCGAAGAACTTCTCCACGGTATTCCCTTTTCGATCCTTCACCTGGGCAAGGATTAGGAAGGTCTCTTTTCCTGGGGCAGGGTCTGCGCTGTTCCAGAATAGGGTGTTGTCATTGATGTAAAAGAAGGGGTTGTCGTAGCCTGCCCCATACAGGTTCGTGACAAGGGGAGTTTTCGCTGATGTTGTCGTTCGGGAGGACTTCACGGTAAAGGCTCCGACCGGGATAAAAAATACAGTCGTACTCCCGGCAAAGGAGTTGTTGTTGAGCGACAGGTCCAGCACCAAGTGGTCTCGATCTAGAAAGCCGAAATCCTGCAGGAACCCTGCCGACAGCGTACTTGCGGTAGCGGTGGTGTAATAGGAGATCGAACTCTGTTCCCCTACGCTGTAGGCCAAGGAGAAGTCGGCTGCCTTGGCATAGCCCCCTGCGGTATTCACAGTCAGGGGACTCAAGCTTTGTGCTTGGAGAGAAGTAGAACCAAGGAAAATCAGGAAAAAAGCTCCCAAACCAACCCTCCAGTTCAAGGAAGCAAAAGCGAGTGCTCCTGTTCTCATTTCTCCTGTCCCTTTAGAAGTTTCTTTATTTCCTCTAGTTCTTTTTGTAGGGAACTGATGGAGCTTTTATAGGATTGGAGTTCCTCGATCTTTTCTTGTTGGGTCTGGATCTGTTGTTGTTGCTCCTGTATGGCCTTGGTCAATAGTGCAATCAATGACGTATAATCCACGGACAGGAGTTTGTCTACACCTTCGCCCTCTTTAACGATAAAGGGCAATACCTTCTGGATTTCTTGAGCGATAAACCCGTTTTCCTCCAGCGTATAGGCCGTTGCGGCAAGGCTAGTTTTTTTAGTGTAGTGAACCGGATTTAACTGCATGATGCTACTCAACCCGTCAGACAGCGGAACTACATTTGATTTGAGTCGGAGGTCGGAGGAAAGGGTAGTACCAGACGCTGTTACGGTACCGGAGGTAATTACTTGAGTAATACTTCCATTTCCCAATTGGATAGTGTTGCTAGCCGTTACTTTTGCTTGATAGCCTACTGCAGTAGCATTGGTGATTGAAGAATTGATGGTATAATCCACGTCTGTCAAAGCCCCTAAAAAAGTATTGTTATTTGTTCGGTTATTAAATCCACTTTGTACCCCAAATGCGGCCGTATTTGAATAATCGTAGAAGTCAACTGTGTAGCTGTAGAGTGATTGATGTCCTATGGCTGTATTGTTACTACCCCTATTTCTGCTGATACCGGCCTGATACCCGACGAAAATATTGCCTCCACCTGTTCCTGAACTAAAGTTGTAACTGTTTAAATTGAAGCCCGCTTGCCTTCCAATGGCAATATTTGTATTGCCAAGTTTATTTCCTTGAAGCGCCCCTGCTCCGACGCCGATATTGTAATCTCCCTCCGTATTAAAAACCAAGGAACTGGCCCCAATTCCAATATTATTGTATCCAGTGGTATTGCTTAGAAGACTACTTGCACCAATTGCAGTATTATCAAACCCAGAAGTATTAGCTGGTAAGGCTTTGTAACCGAAAGCAGAATTGCCACTCCCACCTGTTGTATTGGCTTGTAGTGCTTGGTATCCAAAAGCAGAATTTCCACCTCCACTTGTCGACGCCGCATTCAATGCATTGATACCCACAGCAGTATTGTCTGCGATATTTGCTAGTCCTTTTCCGACTTTTACCCCATTAACTGTCAAATCATATGCTCCTAAATTAACTGCGCTTGTTGCACCTGTATAGGGCACTCCATCTCCACTAACCGCCGCCCAAGACGCTGTACCCGTTCCATCGGTTTTTAAATAATAGCCATTTGTTCCGGCGGAATTCGGATAGGTAATTGCTCCTGCAGTTAGGGTG
>CANHCD010000145.1 GCA_947458795.1 Cyclobacteriaceae bacterium
ATCAGTTCCTTGGATTGGGGAACGGGTACGACCAAAGTGATGCTCTGGTCGCAGATGCATGGCAACGAGAGCACGGCGACCATGGCCTTGTTTGATCTATTTAATTTTCTAGAAGGAAAAGGTGACGCGCACCAGGAATTGCGGGACTTACTTCGATCCCAATTGCAACTCAAGTTTATCCCCATGCTCAACCCGGATGGGGCAGATGCATTCAAGCGGAGAAATGCCTTGGATATCGACCTCAACCGTGATGCAATTTCCTTGATTTCGCCAGAGGCGGAAATCTTGAAAAAAGCGCGAGACGACTTTGAGCCCGAGTTTGGCTTCAACCTCCACGATCAACAGATCTACTACAACGTGGTCAATACCCCCAAGCAAGCCACGATTTCCCTGTTGGCGCCGGCATACAACGAAGCCACGGAGATCAATGAAGTTCGCGGAAGGGCCATGCAGACCATTGCAGGGATGAACGAGCTCCTGCAGGAATTGATTCCTGGACAGGTGGGCAAGTATGACGATGCCTTTGAGCCAAGAGCTTTTGGGGATAACATTCAGAAATGGGGCACGAGCACCATTTTGATTGAGTCCGGAGGCTTAGTCGGAGATACCGAAAAGCAAGAAATCCGCAAGATCAACTTTATGATTCTCTTGAATGCCCTGCATTCCATCGCAACAAAGAGCTATACCCAGTACCAGACGGCGGAGTATTTTGCCATTCCAGACAATGGAATTCAGTTGATGGATTTGGTGATCAACGAGGTGCAGGTGCCCGTCAATGGAAACTGGTATCCGGTAGATCTAGCTATCCGAAGACGGGAAACGGAGTCTGCAGGAGGATACTTCCTTGCTGGCTCAGTGGAGGACCTAGGGGATATGCAAGTGTTTTTTGGGATGGAAACTCTAGATGCCTCTGGCCTGAAGTATCAGGAAGGCAAGGTGTATCCTGCTCCTATTGAAAGTGTAAAGGAAGTCACGCCTGAAAAAGCAATGGAACTCCTGCGTCAGGGCTTTATGGCCATCAAAGTGAAACAGGGAAGCCCAAGGCAGTTGCACGAATTACCGTTGGTGGTGTTGAAAAGCAGTGACAAGTATTCCGGAGGATGGACTACCGGGGCGGCACCCAACTTTTTCTTAACTCGGGAAGGGAAACTAACCCACGCGGTGGTGAACGGGCACCTGATTGACCTAAGTCGCCTTCCTACTGAAAAATTCCGGAACCGCATCTTTTGATGCGGTAGGACCCATCTAGGCTAAATCCATGAAATCCAAAGAAAAAGGGGCTGGTCTCCATCCCCGCAATATTCATCAAGGACGCTACGATCTTCCCGCCTTGGCGGAGACAGTTCCGGAATTGAAAGAAGTCATTTATACCAATGCCTATGGGCAATTAAGCATTGACTTTGCCAATCCAAGCGCGGTCAAATTGCTCAATAAAGCCCTGCTGCTCCATTTCTACGAGCTAAGTTACTGGGATATCCCCGAGGGATACCTCTGTCCACCAATTCCAGGGAGGGCAGATTATGTCCTACATGTAGGAGATCTGCTAGCTCGGGATCACGACCGAAAAGTTCCTCAAGGCGCTGAAATACGGGTACTAGATATAGGAACCGGCGCCAATCTGATTTATCCCATTTTGGGAACGAGTCTCTTTGGGTGGAATTTTGTGGGCACTGAAATTGAGTTTCAGGCCCTGTCCAATGCAGCAGAAATCATCTCGTCCAATTCAAGGCTTGTGGACAAGGTAGCGCTGCGGTACCAGGCGGATCCAGCGGTAATTTTCCAATCTGTCATTGAAGAAGGAGAATATTTCGATCTGAGTATATGCAATCCTCCCTTCCATGAGTCTGCCGACATGGCTAGACAGGGGAGTCAACGGAAAATCAAAAACCTCAAAGGGGATGCCCCTGCCGACCCAATATTGAATTTTGGGGGTCAGGCAACCGAGTTATGGACTGTTGGAGGGGAAATTGGATTTATCGGAAGAATGATTCAGGAGAGTGTAACCGTTCAATCGCAGGTAGGCTGGTTTACGGTACTGGTTTCCAAAAGCACACATCTATCTTACTTCCAGGGACAACTCGAAAAAGTAGGAGTAAAGTCTCAACGGGTCATCGAAATGGGCCAAGGAAATAAGCGGAGTCGAATTTTGGCTTGGAGTTTTCTCCGTTAATCCACTTTAGAAAAAATAATTCACGCAGATAACCGCAGAAAAGGTGACGCAGATCAGCGGTATTTTTCCGTCTAGATCCGCGTGAAAAAACATTTACTTTTTTGCTAGCCTGTGGAAAACTTCCAGGTACTGGTCTGTTACCCGATCCCAGGAGTATTTGGCAGTAAGCCCTTGACGAGCAGTTTGCCGCAACTCCTGAAGTTCAGCGGCCCCAGCCTCGGCTTTTTCCACGAGTTGCTGTACTGCCTCACTCGTTTTCTCGAAATACCACCCATGCTTTCCGTTTTGGAGCATCTCCTGGTTGAAGGGTGTATTTAAGGCTAGAATGGCACAGCCATAGCCCAAAGCTTTCAGCATGGCCGGGTTGGTGCCACCGAATTCATGCCCATGAAAATAGGCGTAACAATGTGAATAGAGGGAGGCAAGTACCAGCGGATCGGTAACATAGCCGGTAAAAAGGACGCGGGGTCCCTCCTGCTTTTTCACTTGCTGAGCCCAGGCATCCGAGAAAGGTGCATCGCCCACAATGACGAGGGGCTTGTTTGATTTGGATTGAAGGAATCCTTCGATAATCAGATCGGCATTGTTGTCCGGAATCAAACGTCCCACAATCAGGTAATACTCCCGAGAGTGGAGTTTCCAGGTTTGCAAGGGACTATCCTCCACATCCTCCTTGGGGTTGGCGCCATAGGCAATCACGACCGAGTCTTTCTGAAATTCCTCCAGGTAGACCCTACGCATCTCATCCGAATCGTTGATGATCTGGTCAAAAGAGCGGGTAGCCATCTTGGAGGCCCACTTAAAGTACCGTGCTCCCCAGCCCTTCCATTTGGGACGAAGCCATTCCAGACCATCTACGTTGATGGCCGTGGGCTTCCCAAAAATGCGGGCGAGCCACCCGAAAGGGCCATTCCCAGAGTTGACCACGAAAATCACATCCACATCCGAAAAGCAGGCATGCAGCATGGAAAAAAACGTATGGCTCAGCTGCGTGAGGCTTTTGGTTTCAAGAGCTGGCGTGTAGATGCACTCGATGCCATTGACAAATCGGGTGCGTGTGGAAAACAAGGATCGGTGGTTGTAGACCCGCACCTGCACTCCTCTGGCTTGCAAGCGCTCCCCCAATTCTTTCACCAGGGTATCGTATCCCCCATAGACATAGGGGTAGCCTTTGGCGCCCATGATGGCTACTTTTATATCAACAGGTGACGGCTTGCTTACCATTTATTCACGCATTTTTGATAAAGTCTTCTCCTATCTCTTCAAAATTTCTTTAAAGGCCTGTTCTAAAGATAGAAAAAACTTCTCCGCCGAAAATTCCTGCAACCTGATTCTCCCCTTTCCCCCCAATTCCTTTCTTAGATCAGGATCATCTACCAAAAGTTTCATAGACTGAATTAATGATTCCGCCTCATTTTTTTCCAAAATCAAAGCAGCATCACCCGCCACTTCCATCAAGGCCCCCTGTCGTGAAATGATGACGGGCAGCCCAAACGAGAATGCTTCCAATACCGGCAATCCAAACCCTTCATTTGTGGAAGGGAAAACATAGCCCAAGGCATGCTGGAAATAAGACGCCAATTGCTCTTGGCTTACATATCCCGTGAAATCGACTTTATCAGTCAATCTCAGGGTGGTGACCAATTCAACCAAATGATCGTAATCATCTAAAGTTTCTCTAGGACCTCTTTGTCCGACCAGCACCAAACGGAGGCGTTCATAGCCTTCCATTTTTGTAAGTTTATCAAATGCCTGAATTAGTAAACCTAGGTTTTTTCTTTTCTCCAATACCCCGACATGAAGAAAATAGGCTGCTTGTGTAGTCGATTTCAAATCCGATAGGGCTAAGCTTTCCGAAAGCCCAGAAGCCTGATAAACCACTTGAATTGGAATAGACTTAAATGGAGGCAATTGGTGCAGCCGCGTTTTGGAAAAATGAGTTATCGTGATGATTTCCCCATTTTTTTGCAATCCTTTTTCTAAAAAATAGAGGTAATACTTCAACCAAAGACGTTGGTAATGTTCAGGGGTATCCCAAAAACAGGTGTCATGGACGACGGAAACTTTTTTTCCTTTAGCGAAAATCGGACTTAAAATGTCAGGACTGAAGACGATCGACGCTTGGTGGTAATAAGAGATTATCGGCAAGACCACCTGCTTTCTAAAGAAATAGAGCAGCTGAAAAAGGATGTTTTTCCACTTGGCTGTTTTTCCTCGAAAGAACTGATTTTGCTTTACTTTCTGATAATTGGGGCTGATGATATACTCAAAATCGCTGTTGTTTTTTTTGAGAATCTCATCGCAAAGGGTAACTATATAGGTCTTGATCCCTGTTTGTGCCACATACAGGTAAAATACATCCACCACTACTTTTGGCCTATGCTTCTTCATTTTTGATTTTGGAGTATTCGTTCATGGCATAGCCTACCATCCACCAGGTGATCCAAGTTACGTAGGCAAACAGCTCTGCGTTGGACGTGAAAAGGGGCAATAAGAGCCCTGTTTTTACCGCTGCGGCTGTAAATGCAATTCGTGCCGTCATGACGTTTTCAGTTAGCCTGAAAACCTGAATAGACCGGCTTATGGAAAACCCTAAAAGAAGGATGTATAAAAACATTCCTAAAAATCCCAGCTGCACCCCATAGATTAGGAATTGGTTTTCCCCTCCGATCCGTACTTCATCGGTGACACTACCGGAGTTGCCACTCATGGCCAATCCGACACCCAAGGGATTTTGGATCATGGAGTCCAAGGCAGTTATCCATTCCAACACATGGCCTACGCTTGAGGCATTTTGGAATGTTATTGTATCGATTACGAAATAATAGAAGTCTTCAGAGGCAAAGAATACGACGAAGATGACAAATGCTGCAACTAGACTGAAACCAAATAAGATCAATCGATAAAGCTTAAAAATCACGGCAATAAAAAACAGCATGATAAAAAAAGCCCCAAATGCAGACCTTGAACTCGAGAAAAACAGACTTCCCATGGAGCAGAGCATGACAAGAGTGTAGGGGAAACTTTCTTCTCTTTTGGATGTCAAAAACCAGATTAGCCCTGCTGCAAAACCTAAAAGCACGGAACTGGCCAACTCCAAAGGGTCTGCAAAAAACGAGGCCAGTCTCTTGGTCATGGCTTGGGTTTCGAAGGTCCAGGATAGCCCAAAATTGCCAGAGGGCACCATATCGTATATGCCATAATTGAAAAGGGCATATCCCGTAAAGGTTTGTAAATGGGAACCGATAAATGCTTCAAAGAGATTGACCACGAAAGCAGAAAACGCAATCACAAAAATGATCTGAAACAATCGTTTGACTTCAAAATCCTCGAAATTGGTGTTTCTACCCACGAAATATACCAGTCCTGGGATTAGAATATTTTTGAAGTAAAGTGCTTTTTCTACAAAACTGGGCTCTCCGATGGGTAATAAAAGAAAGATAAATGCCAAGCCAATAAATGCCAATAAGAGCCATTCCACTGTTTGAAAGCGAATGGGATACTCAAAAATCTTTCGCCTGTAGAGTAAAAAAATCAACACAGATCCGATGACCACTAAGTCCTTGGCCACCTGGAACAAGGTGATTGGCAGTTTGGAATTTGTTGCCTGAAATAAAATACTTAAGAAGGTGGTATGAAAGGGGAGGTAGGCCGCCAAAAAAAACAAAAACCATGAATCTAAACTTTGGTCCGCAGCATCCTGCTGCCCACGGAGTATTAAGATTAATTC
>CANHCD010000146.1 GCA_947458795.1 Cyclobacteriaceae bacterium
CATTCAAGCTGGGATCAACTGCATTCAGATAGCCCTGAGGAAGGGGAAACACATAAAGGTTGGACTTGGGAGGAGCTTCGAGAAAGTTACCAAGGAAAAGGATTGAAATTGATTGCTTTGCCTGAACTAGGTGAAGGAAGTTTTAAGGGACCTCTAAGTGCGTATTCTTGGTTAACGAATTCTTCGAAAAAGGAGCCGAAACCTTTTGAAAAGGGATCTTGGCAATGGCTTTACAGTCGTATTGAAGCTGCTTCAAGTGGAGAACAAGTCAATCCTGGGGATGTGGGATTGCTGCTCTATTTACTCACAGGTAAGTCGAATTCGGGTATTCAGGACCTACGCGGGATTCTTGAAAACCCGAGTAAGTGGGACTAAAAAAAGAGTGCCCCGGACAGGTCTCTCGCATTTAGCTTTTGAAGTTCTTGCCTACCGGAGGCCTTGGCGGCTTTGCGGCTTTGCGAGAGTAATATTCTTTTTCTCGCGCAAAGGCGCCAAGACGCAAAGAAATTGTAGTCAATTCCTAAATCAACCTAGTTTAAAGCGTATAGGGATTTTCATGCGCGTTCGAACGGCCTTGCCTTTGATCATTCCCGGCATCCAATTTGGGGAAATTTTTATGGTGCGGATTGCTTCTTCGTCGCATCCTCCACCAATACCCTGCACCAGCTCAATCGCTTCAATAGTGCCGTCTGTATTGACAATAAAGGACACCAGCACCGTGCCTTGTATTCCTTTCATTCTCGCAGACGTGGGATAGGCCAAGTTTTCCGAAAGGTGCCTGCTCCATGCCCCTAAGCCCCCGACAGGACTTGGCGGTGTATCCACCAGGTCAAAAAAGAGCGCTGCACCTTCTTGGCTTGAATCTTGCCCATCTGTGGCCGGTGGGAGTGGTACCGCATTAAGGGATACTTCGGTGCTATCCCTGCTCGTGTCAGTACCGCCTAACATAAACCGAAGAGGCAAGCGCATGCGTGTTCGGACCGGCATGCCACGCTGCATGCCTGGTGTCCACTTGGGTGAACCTTTGACGATCCGAATTACTTCCTCGTCACAACCTCCGCCTACACTTCTCAATATTTCAATATCTGTTGTAGTCCCATCTGTATTCACTACGAAGGCAACAATGACCGTACCCTCTATGCCCTTGCGTTGGGCATTCGGCGGGTAACGTAGGTTCTCGGATAAGTATTTGTTCCAACCCGCCATCCCGCCGGCAGGACTTGGCTGTATTTCTACCACTTCGTAGACTACATTCGTGGTGTCACTACCACCTAAAGTTGGATTGGATGTCCCCGGCGCATCAGAAGCTACTTGGTCTAAGATGCTATTCAATTGTGATACTTGCCCCTGAACACTAGTACAAGACAAATAAAGCAATACGAGAAATATTATTTTTTTCATAAGGTATTGTTGTTAATCCTCTACTACCAAACCCAACTCTCCACTTTGTGGCATGGAGTTAGGATTACTTTTAGAAAACCTATTTGCCATCATCCTGGCTACAAACAATGAGAATTAATTCAGATGAATCAATCCCTAATTCTTTTGCTTTTCGTGCATCATCACAAGCGCCTTCCTTATCATTTAATCCATTTTTCGCATAAGCTCTATTTAAATATGCGTATTTGTCATTTGGGAGCAGCTCAATGGCTTTTGTCAAGTCGGCCAGAGCTCCGCGATAATCTTTTAAATAAATTTTTGAAGCGCCTCTGTTTGTATATGCTTTACCGTAATTTGGATTGAGCTCAATGGATTTAGTAAAATCGATTGTTGCACCGTAGAAGTCATCTAAGTCCATTTTTGAAGTGCCTCTATTGTAATATGCACTGCCATTATTCGGATTAAGTTCAATAGCTTTAGAAGCGTCAGCAATAGCTCCATTAGAGTCCATTAAAAATTGTTTTATAGAACCTCTAGCTAAATAAATTGTATCGACATTAGGATTAAGTTCAATGGCTATTGTCAAGTCAGCTATGGCTCCTGGAAAATCATTTAATTTTCTTTTTGAAGTACCTCTGTTTGTATAGGCTTTATAATTATTAGGATTAAAATCAATTGCCCGAGTAAAGTCTATTATTGCGCCCTTATAGTCTTTGATTTTCGCTTTGTTCAACCCACTGGAGTAAAATTCATTGGATGAGATTAAATAATTGTTTTTATCATTCTCCAAACCTTTTTTATGTCCTCTGTTAACTGCTAACAATCTTTTCGATTTTGAAGGGTGTGTCGAGTAAGTGTCATCACGGTCATTGGCTAAAGAGTTTAAAACAGAGGTTGTTTCTTGCAGTGACGCCCCTAATTTACCTAAAACAAAGCCTGCGAATTCATCTGCCTCTAGCTCCTGTTGTCTTCGACTTGGTAAAGTTTCTGCTTCCACTGCTTCAGCTGCATAAAGAACCAAATCTAAACTATGTCCATTTACATGGTGACCAACCTCATGCGCAAGAATAAATAAATTACCCCAATTGTCCCCACTGCTAATTGAATTCATAAATTCTTTATCGTAAAGAATATATCTCACCCCTTTGTAGGAAATAGCGACAGCATTATTAATGTTATCACAAGGTTGTAGAACAAACCTTTTGGAGGCTCCAATCACTGACAATATTCTATCTAAAGCATTTTCAGCTTCAACATCAGAAATAAAATTGTTTGACTGAATAGCTACGCAAAGCTTCAAAGGGTCAACACTGTTCCCATATTCTTGAGAAAAGGCATCAACAGATAAAAAGTGAGCCCCAAAAAAAAGAAGTAAAACAAGTTTTTTCATGATCATTGTGACTAACAATTTAACAGATCAAAATTTTGTAATAAGTTCAAGCGGTGATTGGTTTAAATATTAATTAAATTTCATCACCTTTTTTTATTGAAGTACAAATTAAAAATCGTTCTCTCTAATTGGTAATTTTGCTTTAATTTTTTCGTTTAATCTATAAATTATTGTTAGGCTTCCTGAAGTTTGATTGTTCTCTCCCGTTGGATCTATATACGGACTATATCTTTTAACGAAATTTATATCAACACCATTTCTATCTTCCCAAACCATGACATTTGTGTATAGGACAATACTAAAAAGAGACAATTCATCACCAACTTTAGTCGAATCAATGAAATCAGGACTACCATATTTATCTTGTAAATCAGTAAGTAGCTGGGATTCAATTTCAGTGTAAGCAATATTATTCCAATCATATACTGATTCGCCCAGGCCTAAATAAGAACTATTTCGGTTTTCTTCATCTACAAATTTTTGGATTTCACTTCGTCGATCGGCAACTAAAACCCTAATTTCAGAAATTAAGGTATCTGATTGTATTGCATAAGGAATAAGATAATACTCTTGAAATTCATTAATCTCCTTTATATTGAAAATACCATCACTAGTTCTTAATAATTTTTTATTTTCAATAAGTGATTCTGCATATTTATTATAATTAGATATTGAAGTTCCCAGCTTCATCCCTAGAAAAACTTCTCTTTCAGGATTCTCTTTACAAGAGACAAGAATGATTAAAAAACAAATGCAAATTAGAAGCGATTTAATATTCATCATAAATAAGATGTTTTAAGAATATCTTTTTATTTAATTCTATGTGGTTTAAATATAGAAATTATATAGTTATTTTATATAAATAATTTCACAAAAAAACATGAATCACAAGACGGAAAATTTATTTTTAAGTTTATTTGCTGAAAGTAATCATTATCAATGAATATGATCCAATCGTTTATTCAAATCAGAAAAACTTTCCTTGCCCCCCTAAATCACCTCTTCCGTATCATTAATACTAGTAATCAAGGAGATGATTTTCTTGAGATAACACCGTCAAACCGGTTCTTTCCCCACTTTCTCCGGGACAGGCCTCAGCGCCTCTCAAAAAACCTGTTGCAGTAATTTTTCATTTTGTGATTCACTTTGTTTGATGCTTGATTCCAACTCATTGCAATACAGCATGAGTACATCTAATTTTTTAAAAGATGCGGGTTTGTTCAACTAATGGCGGTAGTAAAGAAGGAGGAATTACCCCAATTTCTCTCATTAAAAATTTAGAGGTGTAAAATCAAAAATCCAACTTCATAAATAAAATGTTGAGGAACATTTGGGGCTCCCCCTTGAAACGGGGCACTCCTTTTTACCAATTTGGTTCCTTCAGTTTCCTTATTTAAAAGCTTGAATTCCTGTGATCTCGTTTCCTAAAATAAGGAGGTGGATGTCATGGGTGCCCTCATAGGTAAGCACGGACTCCAAATTCATCATGTGTCTCATGATGGGATATTCTCCAGTGATGCCCATGCCTCCATGAATTTGGCGAGCCTCGCGGGCAATGTTAATCGCCATTTCCACATTATTTCTTTTGGCCATGGAGATGTGAACTGTCTTTGCAGTGCCTTCATTCATCATTTTACCTACTTTCCAGGCCAGAAGCTGCGCCTTGGTGATTTCGGTTAGCATTTCTGCTAATTTTTTCTGTGTCAATTGGAATCCAGCAATCGGCTTTCCGAATTGAATTCGCTCGGCAGCATATCTCCGCGCAGATTCGTAGCAATCCATCGCAGCACCGATAGCGCCCCAAGCAATGCCAAAACGGGCAGAATCAAGGCACATCATGGGAGCTCCCAATCCAGATTTATTAGGCAATAGGTTCTCTTTAGGAACCTTTACGTTGTCAAATACCAATTCTCCGGTACAAGAGGCTCTAAGGGACCATTTGTTGTGCGTTTCGGGTGTAGAAAAACCTTCCATTCCGCGCTCTACAATTAGGCCATGGATTCTTCCTTCCTCGTTTTTGGCCCAAACCACTGCAATGTCTGCTTTGGGGGAGTTGGAGATCCACATCTTAGCACCATTGAGGAGGTAATGGTCTCCCATGTCTTTGTAGTTTGTGGTCATACCACTCGGGTTGGAACCGTGGTCCGGCTCTGTCAATCCAAAGCAGCCCAAAAGTTCACCAGAGGCGAGTCGAGGCAAGAATTTTTTGCGCTGCTCCTCGGTGCCAAACTTGTAGATCGGGTACATCACTAAGGATCCTTGCACTGAGGCGGTGGAGCGCATGCCTGAATCCCCACGCTCGATTTCCTGCATGATCAAGCCGTAGGAGATGTAATCCAAACCGCCGCAACCGTATTCAATTGGAAGCTGGGGGCCAAAGGCACCTACCTCACCAAATTTCTTGACGATTTCATAAGGGAAGTGAGCCTTTTGAGCCCAATCTTCGATGTAAGGAGAAATTTCTTTTTTGACAAAATCACGGATGGATGAGCGAATCAACTTTTGCTCTTCAGTCAACAGGTCATCCAGATCCAAAAAATCTACCCCTTCAAACTGATCTTGCTTTAGTGACTTGTGGATGGCTTGGTTCTCCATAGTTTATTTGGTTTTATACTTGGAATCGCTCACATTTGCCTCAGCTTTTGTGTGCCAATTCTGCTGTGAAATTAAGCAGAAAGGTGCTGAAAAAACTACCTTTTTTTAAAAAATTAGCTATGCCTGATTCCCAAATAGACCCAAAGATTTTAGCCAAGATTGACCTGCTGCAAGAAAAATTCAAGGCCTCAGGCCAAGACATGCTTTCCTACTTGGAAGGCCTGTTGTATGCAGATTACCTTAACTACTGGGAGTACATCAATTTAGATACCTTACTCTCCTTACAGCAGCCCAAGACGAGTTTCAAGGATGAGAAGATCTTCATAATCTACCATCAAATTACTGAGCTTTATTTCAAACTTATTGTTTCAGAATTAGAACAAATTGCGGATCATAAACCCCTTTCCGAAGAATTTTTCAAATCGCGACTGGAGCGGGTACTGATGTATTTTGATC
>CANHCD010000147.1 GCA_947458795.1 Cyclobacteriaceae bacterium
ACTAGTCGTGGGTCGTCGGTCACCAGTCGTCGGTCGTTCGTCACTATCTTCGCTTTGTGAATTTACACCAACTTGAATATATCGTGGCAGTCGATAATTTTCGACACTTTGCAACAGCGGCAGAGAAGTGCTTTGTCACACAACCTACTTTGAGTTTGATGATTCGTAAACTTGAAGAGGAACTGGATGTTCAAATTTTTGATAGAAGTCGACAACCAGTCGTTCCGACGGAAGCAGGAGAATTGATCGTGGCTCAAGCTCGCGCAATTCTTAGTGAAGCGGGTCGAATGAAGGAGATTGTTTCTGAACTCCGAGGAGAAATTAAAGGAGAAATTAAGTTGGGTATTATCCCCACACTCGCACCTTATTTGTTACCTCTTTTTCTTCCGAAATTTTTAAAAGATTTCCCTGGTGTTCATGTCAAAATTTACGAGAATACTACAGAAGAAATAATTGAGAAATTAAAGCATCATATCCTCGACGCCGGACTTCTTGCCACTCCACTTGGCGATTCTGCTATCATGGAGAATCCACTCTTTTATGAGCAATTTGTGGTGTATGGTAGCGATAAAGAATCGATTCTAAAAAAGAGTTTTGTTTTACAAGAAGATATTGATGTCAATAAACTATGGCTGCTCGAAGAAGGACATTGTTTGCGCGCACAAGTGCTGAATCTATGCTCTTTACGACCAACAGATGAGGAAGGGCGACAACTGGATTATGAAGCGGGTAGTATAGAGACATTGATGAAAATGGTGAACGCAAATTCTGGCATTACTATTATTCCTGAACTTGCTCTGCGCGATATGGAGAAGAAAGAAATGGATAAGGTACGCTTCTTTCAACAACCTGCACCGGTGCGTGAAATCAGTCTGGTCACATATCGACTTTTCTCAAAGAGACGATTCATAGATGCGCTGTGCTTCGGTTAGGAATTCTGGAAAATTGGCTAGAATACGGCCAGATAGGGAAATATCGCGTGTTTCTACTTGAATGCCTGCCGTCTTGGTAAATGCTTGTACGATAGGTAGCAGCGAATACGTGGCTAATGCAGGGGCCTCATCGGTGAGGGTGTAGAGGATTTTTGGTGTCTTGGACATGGCTCAGAATTTTGCTAAAAATGAGTTCAATAGGTGTATCTTCTTCTTTTTCGTGTATCTCCTTGCAGAAACATTCCCTGAAAAGAGAAATGGGTGCACAAAAATACGAAAATCAAGCAGGATTTAGTTCCGTTTGTGGAAATCCTACTGTCCACTAGGATTAGGGATGTATCGTAAAGGAGTCGGCATCTTTCCAAGCGGGAAATTTGCTTCGGTATTCTTCCAATGCAGTGTAGTTTAGGGCAATTACCTGAATCTGCTCTTGTTCTTTTAGGTTTACCAGTGTTTCTCCCTTGAAATCGTAGGCGGCAGAATGCCCATTGTACGCGATCTGGTTTCCATCTACCCCCACTCGGTTTACGCCGAGGCAGTAAGAAAGGTTTTCGATGGCACGGGCTGGTAGCAGGGTGTCCCAAGCCGAAATGCGTGCTGCAGGCCAGGAGGCTACATAAAAAAGAAGGTCGTAGGCCGCATTTCCATTATTCCAACGGTTGCGCGCCCATACAGGGAAGCGGAGGTCGTAGCAGATTTGTGGGCAGATTTTCCAGCCTTTTAGTGAGAAAATGGGAAGCTGCTCGCCTGGAGCAAAGCTAGCATCCTCATTTGCCATGCGGAAGAGGTGGCGCTTGTCGTAGGATTGGGTGTTGCCGTCTGGTTCTACCCAGAGCAGACGATTGTAATAATTCCCTCCTTCGGAAATGATGACTGTACCTGTGATCACGCTCCCTGTTTGGGCAGCCAGTTGCTTCATCCACTTGTGCACCTGCAGGTTCATCGGCTCAGCCAAGGTGGCGGAGTCCATGGAAAAACCTGTAGGAAACATTTCCGGCAGGACGATCAAGTCGCAGGCATCTTTTAGAGTCCAGATTTTCTCCTCCAGCATGGCTAGGTTGGCCGTCTTGTCCTGCCAATGCAGGTCTGTTTGCACGAGTGCTACGCGGAGGTCTGGGGTTTGTGCCATTATTTAAGCGGGTAGATCATCCGGTAGTCGGTGGACACCTTGCCTTTGCTCACGTCGATCAGTTTGGACTGAATCAAACGCTTCTTGAGTCCTTTCAAGTAATCTACAAATAGAATTCCTTCCAGGTGGTCGTACTCGTGTTGGATTACGCGGGCGGTCATGCCGCTAAATTCTTCCTCCTTCAGGTTCCAGTTTTCGTCGTAGTATTCCAGGGTTAATTTTTCGGGGCGGATGATTTCTGCGCGCACGTCTGGGATGCTCAGGCAGCCTTCTTCAAAGCCAAAATTGTCTCCATACTCGTCTAGGAGAATGGGGTTGATAAACACGCGGCGGATGCCTTTTTCTTCCTCGTCTTCGTCCAGCATCAGGGAGCTATCGATGACAAACAAGCGTACGCCCTGGTTGATCTGGGGAGCTGCAAGGCCTACGCCGTGCGCATGATCCATGGTGGCATACATGTCTTGGATCAACTGGGTAAGGTCGCTTCCTTCCGGCAGTTCTTCTGCTTCCTTTTTTAATACTGGGTTGCCGTAAGCGACGATAGGGTAAATCATTGTCTTTCTAGATAGGACTGCAAGATAATGGCAGCGGATACCTTGTCCAAGTTCCCCGCCTTTTCTCTGCGGTCTTTTTTCTTGCTGCCCATGGCGATCATTGTTTGCATGGCCATTTTGGAAGTATAGCGTTCGTCGATGAGCACTACTTTTTGTGCGGGAAATGCCAGTTCAAGCTTCTCTTTCAGGGCAAGTACCAGCGGGGTCATTTCATTGGGCTGCCCATTGAGGCGGGTGGGGTGTCCGAGAACCAATACTTCTACTGCTTCTTTTGCGCAGTAGGCTTGGAGGTAGGGGATCAACTTGGAAGTCTCAATAGTTTCCAGCGGATTGCAGGTGATCTTTAGGGGATCCGTAACTGCCAAGCCGGTGCGTTTGGTACCCAGGTCTATTGCTAGTACTCTGGGCATCAGTTGGTTTGAATTTGTTTGCGGATTTTCCGTAAGGCTTCCTTTTCCAGCTCTACCGCCTTAGGGAAGAGGAGTTCATCTTCGATTTTTGCATGGATGGACAGCTCTTTTTCGAAAGTTTGAAGCTCGTGGTAGAGTACCTTCATGGTCAAGGGGGCATCTGCTTTCAATTCGTAGTTGTTTGTCAGTTTCCGTATCCCTTCCATCTCATCGTCATGAATCTCGTGGTGCTCCGCCAGGTAGTGGATGGGATCTTGCTCGAGGATGGTTAGCGCATCTCGGGTGCTAAACTCCCCTGCCTCAATGCTTTGCAACAGGTCGATCCGATTGAATAACCGGCTTTCCTCCTCATGGATGTGGTGGATAAAGTCTTCCACAAATAGTGGGAATAAGATGCGGAGATCTCCAAGTAGCAGTTCGTAGCCTGGCTCTGGAGAGATGCCTGAAATCAAGTTGGACAAAAAAGGAAGCTCCTGCCTTACAAAGTAGTAGTGCTTCTTTTTGAGGTAAGCGACCAGCAGTTCGATGGGATTCAGATACAGTTCCTCCAGGCTGGGGTCTTTTTGCATAGCCCAACTTTCGAGTTGTGCGATTAGCTGTCGAGGATTGACCTTATGCTTGTGGCAAACTTTTTCTAGCGAGTCACTGGGGTACTGGTAAAAACTAATGCCAAAGTAGTGCAGGACGGCAGCGAAAACATAGTTTTCGGAGACTAATTCCCCAACTGATGTTTTTTCGAAGGACTTCTTTGACTGCATAGCACAAAAATAATTTTTTTTGAACTAAAAAAGGGAAATTAATGTCATCTTTATCTACTTTGTTACAGAAGTAAATCAGTTAAAATTCCCTAAAGTGGAAAGCTGATCCTTATATCCCCAAGACTTAGTTGTTTATTCGAGAAGTTAATAGTTAATCCTGTGAGCCAACAAAAAAATACCATGAGACAAATCCGTCTTCCTTTGCTTCTAGCCCTTTCCATTGCAGGAGGTATTTGGATTGGCGCCACCTTTGCGGAGCCCAAGGGCAGTCAAAATGATCTTCGTGCGGCCTTATACAAGTTGCAGGAGATCATGACCTACATCAACCGCGACTACGTGGATAGCGTGGATACCAACGAGCTCGTGGAGTTTGGCATTACCAAGATGTTGGAAAAGTTGGATCCGCACTCAAGCTACATTCCTGCCAAAGATGCATCGCTAGTTCAGTCTCAGTTGGAGGGTGAATTTGATGGCATTGGCGTGGAGTTTGGCATCATTCGAGATACTATTTATGTAGTAGCTCCGCTTACTGGAGGACCATCCGAGGCGCTCGGGATTCAAACAGGTGACCAGATTATTTCAGTAGATGGCAAGACCGTGGCCGGTATTGGCATCACCAACCGGGATGTATTTGACTACTTGAGAGGTCCAAGTGGATCCAAGGTCGCGGTAGAGATCAAGCGTAAAAATGCCCCAAGTTTGATCAAGTACTCGATCACACGGGCCAAAATCCCACAATACAGCATCAATGCCACCTACATGGTGGACAAGGAAATTGGCTACATCAAAGTGACCCGATTTGCAGCGACTACCTACGATGAATTTAGAAAATCCATAGCTGACCTGCAGGCAAAGGGCATGAAAAAGCTGATTGTCGACTTGCAAGGCAACCCAGGCGGGTACATGGGAGCAGCGATTTACATGGTAGATGAGCTCCTTGGCGGGAGAGACCTAATTGTGTCACAGGTAGGTAAAGTGAGTCAGTACAACAGCAAGGCCTATGCTTCCAAGCCAGGCATGTTTGAGGAGGGATCGGTGATTATTTTGATCAACGAAGGCTCTGCTTCTGCATCTGAGATTATGGCAGGAGCCATTCAAGACAATGACCGTGGACTGATTGTAGGCAGAAGATCTTTCGGCAAGGGCTTGGTGCAGATGCCGATAGACTTATCCGATGGAGCAGAATTGCGATTGACGATTGCGCGTTACTTTACGCCTTCAGGAAGATCCATTCAAAAGCCCTACGACAGTGACTACGAGGCCTATGAAACAGACCTCAACAACCGCTACGAGAAGGGAGAGTTTTTCTCCGCGGACAGCATCCAGTTTAACGACAGCCTCAAGTACAAAACCAAAAAGGGGCGTACCGTTTATGGCGGTGGAGGAATCATGCCGGACTACTTTGTGCCGCTAGATACCACGATGAATAGTGCTTATGTGAACAAGCTCTTTTCAACGGATGCATCACGGGAGTACTTGCTCGACTATGTAAGCAAAAACAAGAGCAAATTTTCCAAGGTCTCCGTAGAAGATTACTACAAGACTTTCAAGGTTAGCGATGCGATGTTGATGGATTTGGCGGACTTTGGGAAGAAAAATAAGGTGGAATTTGATGCCAAGGATTTTGCTACTTCCAAAGAATACCTTCGCATCTTGATCAAGGCGCACTTGGGACGTCAGCTCTACGACGACAGCGCCTTCTACAAGGTAATCAACGACATCAATGAGGTATACCAGCAGGCTGTTAAGCTGTTTGGGGAAGCTGATAAGATCAACCTTTGAGGTCTTTAACCTTTGAGGTCTCCAAGACCTCGAAGGTTTGGGACTGGAGTTAAATCCTTCGAGGTCTAAAAAAGACCTCGAAGGTTTAGGGATTGGAATTAAATCCTTCGAGGTCTAAAAAAGACCTCAAAGGTTTAGGGATTGGAATTAAATCCTTCGAGGTCTAAAAAAGACCTCAAAGGATGGGGGAGAGAGTGTA
>CANHCD010000148.1 GCA_947458795.1 Cyclobacteriaceae bacterium
CAGTACAGCAACCTTCAAAAAAACCAGAACCTTACGGAGCAGGGAAAACTGGGACTTGAAAATCAAGAATTAGCCCTTTGGGAAAAACTAAAAGCCGTCGGTATCGCAAATACGGAGGAGCTGTCCAAGAAAATTTCTGAGTTGACTGAAGTTTTTCAAACTACGCAACAACTTCAAAATCAGCTCAATGAGTTACGTAAGAAGACTGCTGAACTACGAAACGCGAAGGAAGAAGCAGCACAAACCTTGCAGCAGGCTCAGCTCCAAAACCAAGACTTGCTTTCCAGAATAGCTGGCAAACAGCAGGAGATCAAGGACCCGGAATTTTGTGAACCGTATGAGAAGAAGGAAGCAGAAGCTATCGGCAATGCCATTGCCCTAGTTGAAAAAAGCATTGAAACCGCTGCAGAATCATTGGTTGGCATTCAAAAACATCTCCAAGAACGGCAAATTGCTCAATCTAGAAATCTAGCCGATCTCCAGAATTTTGAGGTATTGCTGACTACTACTAAAGATCGACTTGCAGGCAGCCAGCTGGAATTCACCCAAATGATGGCGAAGCATGGATTTACAGCAAAAGAGGCACTACTCCAGCTTTTGCAGGAGAACTTGGATGCGGAAAAAATGGATGCGGAAATTCGTGCTTACGAGCAGCAGGTCGCTGCAACTGATGCACGAATTAAAGCATTGAATACCGAGGTGGGAATCAAAGAATATTCAGAAGAAAGGTTCCAAATTCTATTGGAAAATGCTGCTTCTGCAAAGGATACCGAAAAAACCCTCCAGTCTAAGGTCACCTTGCTGAACCAAGAGCTCCTCGAGATTTCACAAAAATTGAAAGAAAAGCAAAGCCTATTGGGAGAGTTTGAACGAATTGAAAATCGAGAAACCAATTTACGGGAGTTGGAACGGCTTTTTTCAGGGAAGGGATTCGTACGGTATGTGAGCTCAATTTACTTGCGTGAGCTCTGCAATACCGCCAACAAGCGATTTAGGATGCTCACCAAAAATAGTTTGAGCTTGGAAATTGATGACAGCAATACCTTTTGGGTGATGGACTACCTCAATGGTGGCAAAAAACGATTACTCAAAACACTCTCCGGAGGGCAAACTTTCCAAGCTTCTCTTTGCCTTGCATTGGCTTTGGCAGAAAAAGTAAAAGCCCTAAATCAGGCGGATCAAAGTTTCTTCTTTTTGGACGAAGGATTCGGCGCACTCGACAAAAATTCGCTCCGCGTGGTCTTTGAAACGCTCAAAGCGCTGCGACATGAAAATAGAGTGGTAGGAATCATCAGCCACGTAGAAGAATTGCAGCAGGAAGTCGGCGTGTATGCACAAATCGAGCTTGATCCTGAACTGGGTTCCCTGATTAATTATTCCTATTAAAAATTGTAGTGGGCTAATTCTTCAGCCAAAAAACTTTTCTAGTTCTTAGATTGGCGAAGAAGGGCTTGGCCTAGGGCATCGGAGTTGAACAAAAAAAAACCCCGACTAGTGCCAGGGATTTTTGAACCAAGAAACCTTACAAAAAAAGCTGTTGATTGACCCACGTCAATTCTTCAGGTCGGATGGTATGGAGCTCGTCTTCAAAAAGAGAAAGGCTAACCTCCGCACCCATTTTCTGAAGAAGCTGGGCAGAATCATGAATTCGTTGGGCAGGCACATGCATGTCATGTGCGCTACTGCTAAGGAGGATGGGCGTCCCTTGAAAATCTCCCTTGTATTTTTTTTCTTCTAATTTTTCTCCAATCAAGCCTCCAGTAAAGGCGACAACGCCTCCGAATTTCTGAGCATTTCGTGCTGTGAATTCCAAAGAAAGGCAAGCTCCCTGCGAGAAGCCCATCACATAAATCTGCTCTGGGACTTTTCCATTTTCAATCAAGAATTTGAATAGAAGGGAAACTTGTTGTAAAGACGAATTCAAAGCGGAAAGGTTGCCTTGATCGCTTGCCATAAATCCATAAGGATACCAGGTTCGCTGGGCAGCCTGCGGAGCAAAAACAGAAAAGTCAGCCAGGTCCAGGTAGGAGGTGAGGGATAAGATGCTTTCAGCGGATGCTCCTCTCCCATGCAAAAGAATTAGTGCCTTCTTTGAGTCTTTAAGAGAAAGGCCTGTTTGGATCCAATTAGACATAGTTTTCAGGTTCAAATGTGACTGGCTTTAAGGAAGATTCGATCTGCACACGGCTCTTCTCTGCCCAGTCGGGCAGTTTTAGGAGTTCCCCCAGATGCGCTTCATCCTCGTCAATTGCGAATCCAGGTACATCGGTAGCAATCTCAAATAATACTCCCCCTGGCTCCCTAAAATAAATAGATAGAAAATAATTTCGGTCCCGAACTTCCGTCACTCCATAGCCTTGCTTGAGTAGGCGCTGCTGCATTTCCAATTGTGTAGCGGTAGTGGCGGTACGAAATGCCAAATGGTGCACTGTACCTGCACTTTGCACGCCTCGCTGCCCATTGGAATCTACCAAGATATCCACCCACTCTCCGGGCTTTCCAACTATTCCATAGCGGAAGCGATTCCCTTCTTGATCGTGCAGGCGGTAATTCATGCTTTCCACAAGCAAGCGTTCGGTAGGCTCCTTACTTCGTAGACTAAGGGTGGCCCCGAAAAACCCCTTGATGGAATGCTCAATTGGAATTCCTCCATAGGTCCATCCTTCTCTTGGATCGGCTGCATTGGCAACAAGCTCTATGCCCATGCCATCCTGGTCTTCAAATCGGAGGATAGATTGCCCAAAGCGAGTCAGGCGATCCGATACAGGGATTCCAAATCTTTTGAGTCGGTCTTCCCAAAAATCAAGGCTAGTGATCGCAATGGAGAAGGCCGTGTAGGTCAACTCGCCAACGCCCTTTTTTCCTCTGCGTGCCCCTACAAATGGGAAAGTGGTAAAAACTGTTCCGGGACGTCCAAGCGCATCACCGAAATAGAAGTGATACACATCAGGAGCATCAAAATTGATGGTCTTCTTTACCAAACGAAGTCCCAGTATGCCCGAATAAAAATTTAGGTTTTGCTGTGGTTCCCCAGAGATGGCCGTGATGTGGTGAATTCCTAAGATTAAGGGTTGCATGGAGATGGCGATAAAGAAAGGAGCCTCAAGAAGAGGCTCCCTTTGGAGTTGATTTAGGTACTGAGTTGACTTATTGCTTTACCAGTTGGACGCTTAGCTGCAAGCGAACTTGGTCACTGACTACCACAGAACCAGCTTCAGTAATGGCAGACCAGGTTAATCCGAAGTCTTTGCGGTTCAGTTTGCCTTCGATCTCAAAACCAGCTTTGGTTTGTCCGTAAGGATCAGCTACAGTTCCTCCGTAAGTCACATCCAAAGTCACCTGCTGGGTAATACCCTTTAGCGTGAGATCTCCTTGGAGCTGGTATTCTCCGCCGTGATTGACGATTTTCCCCGCAAAAGCGATTGATGGGAAGCTAGCAGTGTCAAAAAAGTCTGCCGATTTGAGGTGCTGATCTCGATCGGATTGGTTTGTGTCGATGCTATTTACATCTAAGCTAAAGGCAACTGCCGCTCCTGAAAAATCATCAGAAGTAGATTCTGCATGTCCTTCAAACTTTCGGAAATAACCGGTTACGGTAGAAATTACCAAGTGCTTTACTTTAAATGCTACCTCGGAGTGGGTAGGGTCGATAATCCATTTTGTGGTGCTCATAATTGTTTTGGTTTAAGTTTAGAAATTAGAATAGATAAGTTTTAGTAGAAATTTCAGTTGAACTACCCTCGAAGTTTGTCCAATAAGCCATTGAGGAGACTAAGTTCAGCTTCTTCGAGGTGAATTACTTTTTTATTGATCGCTACAATTTCAGGCTCCAATGATTCCAATAGGCGTAGCCCTTTTTCGGTGATGAGTACATCCACTTTGCGGCGATTTTCAGGGCATTCATCACGCTTCACCAAGTCCTTGGCCTTCAACTTGTCCACCAGCCTTGAGGCATTGGACATCGTATTCAGCATCCGCTCTTGGATGGCAGCGATGGTAGCGGGTTTCCCTTGCTGACCTCTTAGTATTCGCAGAACGTTGTATTGCTCCGGAGAAAGATCCATGGGTTTCAATACGGCAGTTTGGAAATTCACCAAGTAACTATGGGTGTACAATAAGTTGACCACCACCTTGTTGTAGCTGTCCTTAAATTCCGACTGTTTGATTGCTTCTTCAATCTTTCCCATGGGCTCACCGTTCAATTGATGTATATACATTTATTGTAGGTAAAAGGTTCAGGTTTTGTTGAAAAAATTACCTAGAGACTCCTAAACACTTGATAAATAGCCTATTAAAAAATAAAATGGCCCACGGTTGACAGTTGACGGACCACAGTCAATTGTAGTCTGTTACTAAAAAACGTAAAAAATTTAGATTCTAAACTCGATCACACTACGAATCGACTGTCGACAGTGGACTGTTAGCTGTTGACAGACTTTTTCAGCCAATCCTTCAGCAATCGATTGACCTCCTCTGGCTTTTCAATGCAACTGCTGTGCCCTGCACCTGAAATGGTCTCTAGCTTGGACCCTGCAATCCCCTGATGAATAAAAGCCGCTTTTTGCGGGGTGGTCGCCACATCCTCATCTCCTACAATCACCAAGGTAGGGCATTTGATTTTGGCAAGTTCCTCCTCTACCCCCTTCCGGTAGATCACCCCTTCCACAGGGCCTGTGATGGATTTTTTATTTGAAGTTAACTCCTTCTTCCACTGACGGATGGAATCAACTTGAGCAGGATCGGCGAGCCAACTTTTGGCAAACATGATTTTCATGACCTTACTCGCTATGGGAGGGATTACCCCTACCCAACGCACCAAGCCATTGAGCAACTTGTACTGCGCTAAATTCTCTAGGGGCTCCGCATTGGCAGAAGTCTCGAGCAAAGTCAAGCTTTTGACCAATTCCGGGTGACGAGCAGCGAGACGCATGCCCACAAAGCCGCCCATGGACAACCCTATAAAATGAACTGGGCCACCAACCAAGGTCCGGATTAATTCTGCAGCATCTGAAGCCACCGTATCCATGTCGTAGGGACCTCCAACCTCGCTACTGCCTTGTCCACGATGATCGTATGCAATCACTCGGTATTGCTTCGAAAATTCAGCGACTTGCGCAGCAAACATCTTGTGACTCCAAAGTAAGCCATGTGAAAAAACCAAAGTCTCGGATCCAGATCCATGTTCTTGGTAAAATAGTTTGGTCTGGGAAAGTGTTACAAACGGCATAGTTTATAGAGATAAGGTAAAGAGGGTCAACCCAATTATTCACTAAAAAAAGAAGGAGAGGCGCTAGGCGAGCTCTCCTTCTTTCTATTCAAAAAGCCCAAAATGGCAAACTTACCAATCTAAACCTGGCTGAGTAATGCGCGCATTTTCACGAGCCTTGTGCTGATCCACGATTGTGCGTACATCTTTAAGAAGTTGCTTCGCATCGTAAACAATGCCATCCTTCACGGTGTACTTGACACCACCTACACGAATCGGTTCGTTTGCCTCACTCGTGCGAATCGCGCCAGTTCCGTACAACACCTTTAGGTTTTGGAGTGGATTTTCTTCCAAGATGACGAAATCCGCCAACTTGCCTACTTCCACGGTGCCCAAGTCCTTATCCAAGCCCAAGGCTTCCGCACCATGCATGGTTGCAGCACGAATAACTTCCAAAGGATGGAATCCCGCCTCACGCAACATTTCCAGTTCACGGATGTACGCAAATCCATACAGCTGGTAAATAAATCCAGAGTCAGAACCAGCAGTTACTCTAC
>CANHCD010000149.1 GCA_947458795.1 Cyclobacteriaceae bacterium
CTCTACCATATCCATTGATATCTTTAATCCCCTTGCCTTTCAGTCGGAGCATTTTTCCACTTTGAGTACCCGGATCAATTTTGATTTTTACTTTCCCATCAAGGGTAGGAACTTCCACTGACTCCCCTAGGGCAGCTTCTATAAAAGAAATATGTAGGTCATAGATGACATTGTTGCCTTCGCGTTGGAAAACCCCATCCTCAGCTTCTTCAATTACAATCAAAAGGTCACCAGGAATACCTCCGGGCATTTCGTTTCCTTTGCTGGACATGCTGAGTTGCATGCCTTCACCTACACCACCTGGGATGGTGATGGAAATCACTTCTTCTTTCAGTAAAAGTCCACGTGAATCCGCATCATCAGGCTTCTTATCAACCAATTGTCCAGATCCTGCACATACCCCACAGGTACTTGCTGAGACCATCTGACCCAACATGGTATTGACAACTTTCTTTACTTGTCCGCTCCCTTGACAGGCAGAACAAGACTTGAAAGTCACTCCAGGGGCGACTACCTGCCGTTTAACTTTAATTTTCTTTTCGACGCCATTCGCTATTTCACTCAAGGTAAGCTTCAACTTTACGCGTAGGTTCGTGCCTTTTTTGGTTCGTCTACCTCCCCCGCCTCCGCCAAAGAAGGATCCAAAGCCCCCTCCTCCGCCGAAGATGTCGCCAAACTGGGAGAATATATCCTCCATGTTCATGCCACCGCCGCCATAGCTGCCGCTACCTCCCATGCCTTGATGGCCAAATTGGTCGTAGCGCTGTTTCTTTTCCGGATTGCTCAATACCTCATAGGCTTCAGCCGCTTCCTTAAACTTATCTTCAGCTTCAGGATTATCTGGGTTTTTGTCAGGGTGGTACTGAATCGCAAGCTTGCGATAGGCTTTCTTGATCTCATCTGCGCTAGCAGATTTTGAAACTCCAAGTACTTCGTAATAGTCTCTTTTTGCCATAATTCTGTTATGCTCCAATTACTACTTTGGCGAATCGAACAACCTTTTCGCCCAAGAAGTAACCTTTTTCAACCACATCTACCACTGCTCCTTTTAGCTCTGGGCTTGGGGATGGAATTTGCGTAATCGCCTCCTGGGTATCCGGGTTAAACGGTTGTCCAATCAAATCTTCCATGGGCTTCAAACCCTTGGATTCAAGAATTTTTACCAATTTCTGGAAAATAAGCTGGTTTCCTTCCTGAATTTTTTGTGTATCTGCTTCCTTTTCAGCTGCTTTGAACGCACGCTCAAAATCATCTACTACAGGAACAAGGTCCTTTAATACCTCTTCTGAGGCAGTTTTAATCAAATCAATACGCTCTTTAGCGGTTCTTTTTCTGAAATTTTCAAAATCAGAATAGAGGCGGAGGTATTTCTCCTTCAGTTCGGCAACCTCAGCAGAAAGTTTTTCTTCCTGGTTCAGGTTTTCTTCTTCAGATAGACCTTCAGCAGCGCTTGTCTCTTCTAATTGCGGTTCAGCTACCTTTGATTCTGCTTCTTGCTGTTCTTGATTTTTAGTTTCCATGTGTTTATCAATCGTAGTTGGCTTTTTTTGAACTAACAAGGATTTTGCCAGTCCATCAATGCTGACAAAGTGACGGATTTAGGAGTGAATTGCCTGCCAAATTAAATCCTTGAGTTTTTCCAAGTTAAATTGGCTAATCGAAGAAATGAACACATAGGGAAGGTCCTTGGGGATCTCTCTTTCCATTTCTTTCATCAGCTCCTCATCCAGCATATCCACCTTTGAAATAGCGAGCAATCGCTTCTTATCCAAGAGTTCGGGATTGTATTTGCGTAACTCACCCAAAAGGATTCGGTACTGGTCTCCAATATCCTTTGCATCGGCAGGAATCAAAAACAGAAGGATGGAGTTGCGCTCAATGTGTCGCAAAAATCGAATTCCTAATCCCTTGCCTTCAGCTGCCCCTTCAATAATTCCTGGAATATCTGCCATCACAAATGATTTATCATCTCGATAGCTCACCACTCCCAAGTTTGGTACAAGGGTCGTAAATGGGTAATCCCCAATTTCTGGTCGCGCTGCAGAGATGGAAGAGAGCAAGGTTGACTTTCCCGCATTCGGAAAGCCGACTAGTCCCACATCTGCGAGTAACTTTAATTCTAGAATAATCCATTCCTCAATACCATCTTCTCCTGGTTGCGCATAATGCGGCGCCTGGTTGGTGGAAGTCTTGAAATGATCGTTGCCTAATCCTCCACGTCCTCCTTTGGTTAGGATGATTTCCTGCCCATCGGCGGTGATTTCAAAACGCTTTTCTCCAGTTTCTGCGTCCTTTGCCACAGTACCCAGCGGAACCTCAAGAATCATATCCTTTCCATCTGCACCTGTCCTTCGGCCCCCATCCCCTCCTTTTCCAGGTTCTGCAATCACGTGCTTTTTGTATTTGAGGTGAAGTAAGGTCCAAACCTGTGTAGTCCCTCTCAAAATGATATGACCACCTCGGCCTCCATCTCCTCCATCAGGCCCTCCTTTGGGCACATGTTTTTCCCTGCGGAAATGCATGGCACCAGCGCCTCCTGCTCCAGATCGGGAACAGAATTTTACATAGTCAATAAAATTAGAGTCAGCCATAGATAGAAAAAGAAAAAAGGCTAAACCCTAGAGCCTAGCCAAGTCTTTGAATTACAAATTTAGTAAAAGCTAGGGATCAGTACCCATCAATGACTGCAGTAATCTGGTTAAAGATTTCCTCAATCTTTCCCACTCCATTTATTTGATGAAATTTCCCTTGCTTTTCGTAGTAGGCAGCTACAGGTAGTGTTTCGTCTAAATACACCTGAATTCGGGTATTTATTTTTGTTTCTTCTTGGTCGTCTACACGGCCGGAAGTTTTTCCTCTTTCTAAGATGCGTTCCTTCAGAATTGCAGGAGGAACATCAAGTGAAATCATTCCTGAAATGTGCATCCCATTTTTTTGAAGCATCCTGTCCAGCGCTTCTGCCTGAGCGGTAGTTCTGGGAAAGCCATCAAAAATAAACCCTTGGCTATCCTTAGTGCTTGCTATTTTGTGTTCAACCATTTGAATCACCACTTCATCAGGCACCAAATGGCCTTGATCCATGTACCCTTTTGCCAATGTTCCGAGTGCTGTGCCTTCGCCAAGGTGCTTTCGAAATAAATCCCCTGTGGATAGGTGAGTCAATCCATAAGCTGCAATGATTTTTTCACTCTGAGTACCTTTCCCAGCACCTGGAGGTCCAAACAATACAAGATTTAGCATAAAAGAAGTTTTTAGGGGATACTCAGCTGATAAATTTCTGGATAGTTACGACCCTCGCCATCGTAATCTAATCCAAATCCAACCACAAATTTATTCGGAATTTCAAAACCGACATAATCTAAAGGATAATTAAACATAAATGCCTCTTTTTTAAAGAGCAGCGTAGCAATAGCGATGCGCTTGGGTTGAAAAGCCGCCAATTGCTTTTTCAAATAGGCCATGGAATTGCCCGTATCAACTATATCCTCCACCACAAGCACATTTTTCCCTTCAATTGAAGCCGGAATTCCAATGACCTCCAGCACCTTACCCGTTGATTCCATACCCGAATACGATGAGATTTTAATGAACTCACAACTCAGCGGTAGCGGAATTGTTCTCGCCAAATCCGCCATCACTACAAAGGAACCATTGAGCACCCCTAATAAAACCAGCTCTTCTCCTTCAAAATCAGCTCCAATTTGGGCCCCTAATTCTTCAATTCGCTGCTTAATTTGAGCTTCCGTAAGGTAGGTTTCAAAGGTTTTATCCTTTATCTGAATCTTCTTCATTTTCAAGGGTTAAAGTTCTTTCAATAGGTATCGATACACATGCACCATGGATTCCAAATCGCGGAGAGAAACTTTCTCATCAGGGCTATGCACGTGATCTTCGGCTGCACCGATAAAGCACCAATCCATGGCAAAAGGGGAAAACTGAACTTCACGACCATCACTTCCACCATATGCTTCTACTTCCAACTGAAATGGAATTCCACTTTTCTGAACGAGCTGAATAATTCGATCTATGAATTTTTTTCGCGGGATAAATTTATCTCGGATTGAAATCACCACTCCTTCGTGGTGGTGAACACCGTCCGTAATCCAAGTAATATCTGAAATCAGTGCTTGCTTGACAGGCGCGGTATTTTGAATAAACTGCAGGAGAAATGGCATACTCCCTCCTCCATGCTCCTCAAAGGTAGTAAACACCACCCAACCATCTTCAATCGTTTCACAAAGCTGCATGGCTGCATACACCCCAAGTCTATTATCCAGGTAGGCTGCTTGAATAAATTCCTCATCTACCCGAATATCTTGGGCAAATGAAAGCCTCGTTCCTCGATCAATCTTCCGAGGAAAGTCATGAAAAAGAGCATCTCCTTCCACTATCAGATTGCAAGAGATCTCTCCATAGCTATCCTTTCCCACCAGCCGAGGGCCCGAAATAAGCTCAGGTCCTCCAACCGGAATCAACTGATTGGCATAGCGCACCATAAAACCAATGGTATCCACATGAGCAAAAACAGCAGTTCTAGGGCTGCCAAATTTCAAAAGAACGCAGTCATGGAATTCCTCCCCATGAAAAATGACAGGATTAGCTTTCCATTTATTCTTACGGAGGTCAATATTTCGAAGTAGAAAAGCGATTACATCAGATTCATCTCCAGAAACAGAGGGTTTATTGAGTAATTCTTTAAGAAAAGGATCAATTGGCATAGAATGTGATAAGATTTGTTCTAAAAATGAGCTGCTAAATAAAAAACAAATCTGACAAACACTTGTTATTTAAATTAATCCTATAATTTTGCAGTAATTAAAAGCGCATTATATTTACCATTACCAATAGATTTACTAAACCTCACAATTCGAAACAAAAATTTTTTGTCATGAAAAAATTAATACTCTCTATCCTTTTATCCGGTTCATTGGCATTCGCTGCCAGCGCTCAGGAAGCTGCCAAAGCTCAGGAGTTCAACAAGTGGTCTGTAGAGGCTTCTGCGGGCTTTAACAAGGCTATGGCTCCATTCACTGCGGGATTCATTTCTCCAACGCTTAACCTAGGACACGCCGACCTTGGGGTACGTTACATGTTCAATGAGAAGTTCGGAGCGAAGCTTGATTACGGTTTCGGATCTTTCCAAGAATTAAAGGACACCAAAGCATTCGACACGAAGTACTTTAGATTGAACCTACAAGGTGTAGCCAATGTTGGCCGCATCATGAATTTTGAGTCTTTCTCCAGCAAACTTGGAATGTTGTTCCACATGGGTGGAGGTATCGGTGTAGTGAATCCTGAATTGAATCGTTTCAACGATTTCAACGACAAGGTTTACACCATGATTTTTGGTTTAACTCCACAAATCAAATTGAGTGAGAAAGTTGCTCTTGTGGGTGACATCTCTACAGTATTGAACGGTCGTCAGACTATCACTTTCGATGGTTCTACTGCAATCCTTCCAAGCACAATGGCTAACCCAGCTACAAACAATGGTTTCTACGGACCAAATGCAAACTGGTGGACTGGTACTCTAGGTGTTAACATCTACTTGGGTAAGGCAACTCAGCATGCTGATTGGTTTATCGCAGCAAACAACTACGCTACTAAAGAAGAATTGGCTACCCAAATCAATGGAATTAAGGACATGCTTAAAGATTCTGACGGCGACGGAGTTCCTGATTACTTGGATAAAGAA
>CANHCD010000150.1 GCA_947458795.1 Cyclobacteriaceae bacterium
CAGACATGGAGTGTCCCTTGAATCGATAGGTTCTGAATTCCAAGAGTGTTGGGCCATCGCCTCGACGAGCTCTTGCAGCCGCTTCAGCCACCGCCTCGTGTATGGCTTCCACATTCATTCCATCCACTGGGAAAGAAGGCATGTCGTATGCTTCACCAATCTTGTACAATTCGGTGACATTAGAGGTTCGCGCTACGGAAGTTCCCATAGCATAGCCATTGTTTTCAATCACGAAAATCACAGGGCTTTTGTAAAGCATGGCCAAGTTGAAAGCCTCGTGCACTGCTCCTTGACGAAGTGCGCCATCACCCATTTTGGCGATGCAAAGATTTTTGGTTCCGGCATATTTTTCAGCAAAGCCAATGCCTAGGCCCATCGGGATCTGCGCACCAACGATGCCATGACCTCCCAAAAAATTACGTTCCTTATCGAAAATGTGCATGGACCCACCCTTGCCTTTGGTAGTTCCAGTAGCCTTGCCATAAAGTTCGGCCATGATGGCTCCAGGATCTGTGCCTAAGCCCAGTGGATGCGCATGGCAACGGTAAGCAGTAATCCACTTATCGTCTTTGGTCAAGGCAGTGATGGCACCGGAAGCACAAGCTTCCTGGCCAATATATAGGTGACAAAATCCTCTGATCTTTTGTTGGCCATACAATTGGCCTGCTTTTTCCTCAAAACGTCTCATTAAAAGCATGCTTTCGTACCAGAAAGCATAGGTCTCTTTGGAGTAGTTTACCTTGGTCTTTGCAGCTGCAGTTTTCTTTGCCATAGGGTACTGATCAAAATGTGCTATTTTAGGCCTCAAATATAGTAATCCCGACCTAAAAATTAGGATGACTTGCAAATAATTCGCCGCTCACATGATTTTGGAGTCCCTAGACCTCATTCAATTTAAAAATCACCTTCACAGCAAGCTTGCCTTTAGCCCGCAGATCAATTGCTTGTTGGGAAGAAATGGGAGCGGAAAAACGAATGTATTGGACGGCATCCATTACCTCTCCTTGACCAAAAGTACCTTACAAAGCAGCGACGCGCTTAGCATCCAGCACGAAAAGGAGTTTTTTACCCTAATCGGTAAGTTTACCGTGGAGTCCAAGCCACTCGAAGTACGCTGTACCTTGGAGCAGGGCAAAAAGAAACAGATTTTCCAAAACGGGAAGGCTGTCGACAAAGTCAGCGACCATGTGGGAAAAATTCCGCTGGTCTTAATTGCTCCCGACGATACCGAGCTGATCAAAGGAGGCAGTGAGGGCAGGCGGAAATTTTTCGATGGCCTTCTCGCTCAACTAGACCATCCTTACTTGGAGCAACTTATTCGCTACCATCATTTTCTGAAGCAGCGGAATGCCCTCCTGAAGCAATTTGGGGAAACCGGTCGCCGTGACCTGACGCTGCTGAGCACTTACGACGAGGAAATCATCGTGTTGAGCAAGGGGATTGCCAAACGAAGAGCTGCCTTGGTGGAAGAGATTACACCTTTGCTGCAGTTCTATTACGAGAAGCTATCCATGGGCCGAGAACAGGTCGCCTTGCATTACGAAACAGAGGCCCTGAGGGACAACTTCCAGGAGTACTTCCTACAGCTACGTCAGAAAGATTTTGTGACCAAAAACAGCAATGCCGGCATCCACAAGGATGATTTCGAGTTTCAGATCGATACGCATCCCCTGCGCAAGCTGGGCAGCCAAGGGCAGCAGAAGTCCTTCATTATTGCGCTGAAACTTGCACAGTTTGCACTATTTGAAAAAGCGAAGGGAGAAAAACCATTGCTGCTGCTTGACGATATTTTTGACAAGTTGGACGAGGAGCGAATCGTCATGCTGATGCAGCTGGTGTCGCAGGGCAACTTTGGGCAGCTATTTATCACGGATGCACGACCGGAGCGGTCCAAGGAAATCCTCAGTGCTTTGGATGTCGAAGTGGCCTTTTTTTACCTTGAAAATGGACAGGTGCTTTCTCAGGGAATTTGATTTGCATTTTCTGCAATTCTTTTTTTTGAGATTAGTAAAAATCACTAAAAAAATAGTTTAAAAACACCGTCCAAGAATTTGCTAATTGAGATATTTACCAAGCACTAGTTCATCTGACTTGACGTTTTTTTTGTTGTCAGAAAACATCAGCTTTTTTGTTTCACTTTAGGGAAACTTTTTTAACTTTACACTTTGGACAAAAATCAAAAACACAGAAAGATAACGTTTTACAAAAACTACTTTCAAGACTTCTTTTCCCAACAAAACGAGAAAGTAAAAGCAAAAATTGTTTGGACTTTTGACCTGGTTGAAGACTTACAAAGAGTTCCGGAATCCTATCTGAAACACCTAGAGAATACGGACGGACTTTATGAAATCCGAGTTCAACATGGGAGCGACATCTTTAGGATTTTCTGTTTTTTTGATCAAGGTCAATTGGTTGTCTTAGCAAACGGATTTCAAAAGAAAACCCAAAAGACCCCAAAGAAAGAAATAGAGAAGGCAACTAAAATAAAGGCAGCTTATGAAAACGAAAGATAAAAACTTGATGACTCTTGAGGAGTTTAAAGAAAAAAACTACGGCAAACGTGGGACAATAGCGCGTGACGAACTGGAAGCGGGTTATGAGGCATTTAAAATTGGAGCCATGATTCAACACACTCGTGTCGAGATGGGCATGACTCAGGAGCAGCTTGCAGAAAAAGTTGGGACAACAAAATCCTATATCTCAAAAATCGAGAACGATATAAAAGAAGCCCGAATTTCGACACTTCAAAAAATCATTGAGCTTGGTTTCGGGGGGCGACTCGAGCTATCTATCAAATTTTAACCTTGGATTCATTTCCTAGCTACGTTACTCAGGAATGACCACAAAAAATAAGGGGCCGAAGCCCCTTTAATTTTTACCACAAGGTAGTTGGATATTCTCCTTGCTCGTGCAGCTGCTGCAAGGCCTCAATCACTACCGGACGATCTTCGGTGTAGGTCACCCCAAACCAGGTTTTTCCGCCTGGCAAAATCTTAAACGCCGCTTCATTGGCTTGAATCAGATTGTTTGCCACAGTAGGAATGTAAAATTCCGACTTCAAGTTTCCTAGATTAGCCGGTAGAAACTCCTGCCACATCCTTTCGATATCCTTAAAAACCGCAGGGTGAAATCCCCAGAAATTCATGCTTACAGGAGTATTTGGAGCTATTTCAAAAGCTTCTCCCTCTCCTCGACTAAGGATCTGATTCCCTTCTTGAGCGATGGATGTTCGCTCAGTCATGCCGATGAGCTGCCCTTTGTCATTTGTATCGCATACGCCACGGCTCACAGTCCCATGTGCGGATAGTACATTTTTTAGAGCGTAGCCCACCATGGCATGCAGGTTAGGCTGCACGGTAGTGGTCAAAAACTCACCCAAAACAGCGAAGGCCTCTTTTCCATAAAAATCGTCTGCATTGATCACCGCGAAAGGCTCATGCACTGCATCCTTTGCACAAAGTACCGCATGCGCCGTTCCAAAAGGTTTGACACGATCTGCTTGCTTCAGCTCAGCAGGCACAAAACTGTCTAAGGATTGTAAGACCCAGTCTACTTCAATTTTACCTTGAAGCTTGGGCATAAACTTCTCCTTCGCAATTTCTAGGATTTCCTGCCGAACGATAAAAACTACTTTTCCAAATCCAGCTCGGATGGCATCAAAAATCGAATATTCTAGAATAGTCTCCCCATTCGGGCCAAAACCATCAATTTGCTTATTTCCTCCATAGCGACTGCCCATTCCGGCCGCCAAGACTACGAGTGTTGGTTTGCTTGTCATTGTATCTCTTAAAAAAACGTAGGCAAAAATACCCCGAATTCTATTCTGAACAAATACAGGTAGATTTTACTAAAGTTCATTTTTAAACCTATTTTCATTTTTTTTGATTTATTTTTTTATTTTTTACTTCATTTTTAAACCTATTTTTAAATCAAAAACATATTTTTTTATTTTTTTGATTCTTTTTTAATCTTAATTTTTGATTTTTAGTAAAATATTAACTTATTTTCCATCCTGTTTTCAACAAAACCTTTCCTTCCTTGAAAAAATGAAAAAAATCGAAGCCATCATCCGCACCTCTCGCTTTGATTACATCCACCGATGCATCTCCAAATTGGGCGTCAAGTTTCTCTCCTTCTACGAAGTAAAAGGGATGGGATTTGAACATGCTCGACAGGAAACGTACCGAGGAGTAGCCTACGAGCCCGCCTACATTCCGCGCACCAAACTTGAGATCGTCGTTCCAGACGATATGGCAGAAGGCGTCATCAACTGCATCCTCCAAGAAGGAAAAACCAACGAAGTGGGCGACGGGAAAATCTTCGTCTACGATGTACTCGAAGCCTACCGCATTCGCAACCAAGACACGGGCGAAGCCGCTCTCTAATCATTTCTAAATCACCTCACCGCCACCGCTCTCTCACCTATGGAAGCACCTGTTCAAGACCTATTCACCATCAACAACCTCTGGATGATGATATCCACCTTGTTGATCTTTATCATGCACCTCGGATTTGCCACCCTGGAAGCAGGCCTTACCCGAGCCAAAAACACCGTCAACATCCTCTTTAAAAACACCATAATTCCCGCACTAGGTCTCCTTACCTATGCCTTTGTGGGATTCAACCTGATGTATCCTGGGGCTGACTTTGCTGGCGCCTTCTTTGGATTCTCGGGTTTTGGCCTCTCACTTCCTGAGGGCTGGGACACCAGCAATTACAATGCAGGCTATACCTATTTCACTGACTTTATCTTTCAAGCCATGTTTGCCGCTACAGCTGCCACCATCGTATCAGGAGCAGTTGCCGAACGAGTAAAGCTGGGACCCTTCATCATCTTCTCTCTAATCTATGTAGGCTTTTGCTACCCAGTAGTAGGCATGTGGAAGTGGGGAGGAGGATTCTTAAATACCCTAGAAACCCCCTTCTATGATTTTGCTGGATCCACCATCGTACACACGGTAGGGGGTTGGGCAGCCTTGGTAGGCGCATTTCTTCTTGGTCCACGCATCGGAAAATATACGCCAACAGGCATGAAGGCAATTCCAGGTCACAACATTCCCATGGCAACAATGGGGGTATTCCTACTCTGGTTTGGATGGTTTGGATTCAATGGCGGCTCTGTCCTCAGCGCAGATCCAGGCACCGTTTCTCGTGTATTTGTGACCACCTCGCTAGCTGCCTCTGCCGGCGCCATCGGAGCACTGCTCACCTCTTACATCAAATTCAAAACGTATGACATCACCATGGTGCTCAATGGAATCCTGGCAGGTCTAGTGGGAATCACCGCTGGTGCCGACAAAATGGGTGTGATGGACGCGGTGTATATCGGAGCCATCGGTGGAGTCTTGGTGGTCCTTGCGGTCATTGCTTTTGACAAACTCAAAATCGACGATCCTGTAGGAGCCATTGCAGTACACCTAATTGGTGGAATCTGGGGCACATTGGCCGTCGGAATATTTGGAGATTTGGCAGGATTGAACCAGCTCAGCTCCCAACTGATAGGAATCGCTTCCGTAGGTGCCTTTTGCTTTGGTAGCTCCTGGCTGATTTTCTTCACCCTCAAGCGAACGGTCGGCATTCGAGTCGATGAAAAAGAAGAGGTCGAAGGCCTAGACATCAACGAACACCAGATGCGGGCTTACCCCGATTTTGCAACGAAGGATTAAAAACTAAACCA
>CANHCD010000151.1 GCA_947458795.1 Cyclobacteriaceae bacterium
TACCAGCTACTTGATACTTTACAAATACTTCCCCGTAAAATTTCCCTGCTCCTTCGCCAGGTCCTCAGGCGTACCGGCAAAGGTCAAATGCCCCCCTTTATTTCCTCCCTCAGGACCCAAGTCAATTACCCAATCCGCACACTTGATCACCTCGGTATTGTGCTCGATGATGAGTACGGAGTGCCCTTGCTCAATCAAGGCATTGATGCTGTGCAACAACTTGCTGATGTCGTGAAAATGCAAGCCTGTAGTCGGCTCATCAAAGATAAAGAGGATGTGATCGCCTGTTTTGGTGCCCCCTTTGCCAAGGAAGGAAGCCAGTTTCACCCGCTGTGCTTCGCCTCCTGAGAGGGTATTCGAACTCTGACCCATTCCAACGTAGCCTAATCCCACCTCTTGTAGGGGGAGCAGGCGATTGATCAACTGGGCCTTTTCTCCGAAAAAATCGATCGCTTCATCAATCGTCATGTTTAGCACCTCGGAGATGTTTTTGTCCTTGTAGGTGACTTCCAAGATTTCATTCTTGAAGCGCTTCCCCTTGCAGGACTCACAGGTCAAGTGGATGTCGGCCATAAACTGCATTTCCACCGTCACATTTCCCTCACCTTGGCAGGCTTCACAGCGACCGCCATCCACATTGAAGGAGAAAAAGGCAGGTTTGTAGCCCCGCTGCTTGGAGAGCGGCTGCTCCGAAAAGAGGGTACGGATCACATCGTAAGCCTTCACGTAGGTAACGGGGTTGGAGCGGGAAGACTTGCCGATCGGGTTTTGATCTACAAACTCCACTTGGGTGACCTTCTTGTAATCCCCCTCGAGCTTATCGTACTTCCCAGCTTCGTCCATGACCGTTCCCAGCAGTCTTCCAAGCGCCGGATAAAGGATCTTTTTCACCAAAGTAGACTTGCCCGAACCCGATACTCCGGTGATGACGGTAAGGGTATGCAGGGGAAACTGTACCGTAAGATTTTGCAGGTTGTTTTCGCGAGCGCCCTTCACCCAGATGGAATCTTTCCAACTGCGGTTGCCTGTTTTGGTGAATATTTTTTCCTCACCGCGAAGGTATTTTGCGGTGTGGGTGCTCCCGTGGGAGATGAGTTCCTGTATGGTGCCTTGGAAAAGCAGCTCTCCTCCCTTCACCCCAGCTTCTGGCCCAATGTCAATAATTTGGTCAGCCGCTCGCATCACTTTTTCCTCGTGCTCAACCACAATGACGGTGTTGCCAAGATTTTTCAAGGCTTTGAGCACCTCAATCAGTCGGTCCGTGTCCCGTGGATGCAGCCCAATACTGGGTTCATCCAAAATGTACATGGAACCCACCAAAGCAGATCCCAGCGAGGTGGCCAGCTTGATGCGCTGGTATTCGCCCCCCGAAAGACTGGAGGTGAGTCGGTTGAGCGTCAAGTACCCCAGTCCTACTTGGTGCATAAACTCCAATCGGCTGCTGATCTCTTTCAGGAGTCGGTTGGCCAATTTGGTTTCGTGTGCAGAAAGCTCAATCGTCTGGATAAAGTGGAGGGCATCCTCAATGGGCATCAACACCAGGTCGGTGATGGACTTTCCGGCGATTTTTACGTAGGAAGCATCTTTCCGTAGGCGGGTGCCGCGGCAATCCGGACAGGCAGTACGTCCCCGGAATCGGGATAGCATGACGCGGTATTGGATTTTGTAGGTCTTGGACTCGAGGTCTTCAAAAAATTCATTTAGTCCTCGGAAATAGGCATTGCCTGTCCAAATAAGCTCTTTTTCCTTTTCTGTGAGGTCTTGGTAGGCCCTGTGAATGGGAAAATTAAAGTCGATGCCTTTTTTCAGCAGCGGTTCCAACCAGCCTTTCCCACTTTCTCCTCTCCAAGGGGCAATGGCTCCCTCGTACACCGAAAGTTCCTTGTCGGGGATGACCAGGTCCTGGTCGATTCCCAAAACGGTTCCAAAGCCTTCGCAGCGCTTGCAGGCCCCATAGGGGTTGTTGAAGGAAAAGAAATTGACAGAAGGGAGTTCAAAGGTCATCCCATCCAGTTCAAATCGGTCCGAAAAAACACGCGTTTCTAGTTCTGGAAGGGTGACCTTGCAGGTACCATGGCCTTCAAAGAGCGCAGTTTGGACGGAGTCAGAAAGTCGAAATTGGTTGTCTTCGTCTTCTTTTTGAACGGTCAAGCGGTCGATCAGGATTTCATAGTTTCCTTTTTCGATTTTCCCTCGCTCCAACAGTTCTTCCAAAAGCAAAACCTCCCCATTCTTCAACACGCGGGTGTATCCTTTCTGAAGCAGTAGCTCCAGCTCTTTCTCTAGTTTCCGATCTCCTGAGGGTTGGAGCGGACAGGAAATCATCACTTTGGATCCTTCTTCAAAGGAATGCACAAAATCTACAATGTCGCTGACGGTATGGTGCTTGACCTCTTTTCCGGAAATGGGAGAGTAGGTTTTGCCGACCCGCGCAAAAAAGAGTTTTAGGTAATCGTAGATTTCGGTGGTCGTGCCTACCGTGGAGCGCGGATTTTTGGTGCTTACCTTTTGTTGGATCGCAATAGCGGGAGAGACACCCTTGATGTACTCCACCTCGGGCTTTTCCATTCTGCCTAAAAATTGGCGTGCATAGGAACTCAAACTCTCCACATACATGCGTTGCCCCTCTGCAAAAAGCGTATCAAAGGCCAAGGAGGACTTACCCGAGCCAGAGAGTCCGGTGATGACCACAAAGGCATTTCTCGGAATGGCCACACTCAAGTGCTTCAGGTTGTTGACCTGGGCATTTTTAATCAAAATAAAGTCCCTCGGATCGAGGGAATCGATGTCTTGGGTGTGCGGGGTACTAGGCAACGTCATAGGGTGCAATTTAGCAATCAAACCTGGCAACTGCAGGAAAAGTTACTTCTTTGCCACAAATTTGAGGGGAAGGAACTTAAATTAACCGATGGCTTAGGTTTTCGCTCTCAAATTTATCCTTTTCTTCGCATCATGGATTTTGAATTTCTCCGTACGGGCTTGGCAGAAGGGCTGCAGCAACTCAGTTGGCTGGAGGCTTTAGCAGTGTTTATGGGAATTCTATCTGTGTATTTTTCCACAAAGCAGCACATTTGGGTGTACCCCACAGGCATCATTTCGGTGTTGATCTACGTGTGGATTTGCTTTGACTATGGACTCTACGCTGATATGGGCATCAATGCCTACTATTTTGGGATGTCCATCTATGGCTGGTACCTCTGGAATACCCCAAAAAAGGACGGAGAGTCTCTTGCCGTCACTTGGCTCGATGGAAAGGGATGGCTCCTGTCCTTGGCCATTTTTGCGGCTTCCTTTGCTTTATTGGCATGGGTTTTACTTGAGTTTACGGACAGTACAGTTCCCTATTGGGACTCCTTCACCACTGCTTCGGCCTTTGTGGCGATGTGGCTGATGGCGAAGAAAAAAGTGGAGAACTGGATTTTTTGGATTTTGACGGACCTGGCATCTATTCCACTCTATTTTCACAAAGGGCTTTTGTTAACTTCCTTTCAGTACCTTTTTTTCACTGGCCTCGCGATTGCAGGTCTCCTGACTTGGATCAAAGCTTTCAAAAGCCATGAGCAGGCCTAAGCGAATTCTGATTTTGGGCCCTGAGTCCACGGGCAAGAGCACGTTATCCGAAAAGTTGGCCAAGCACTTTGCGGAGCCTTGGGTACCTGAAGTGGCTCGGGAGTACTTGGAAAAGCTTGACCGTCCTTATGCCTTCGATGACCTCCTTCAAATTGGGAAGCAACAAATGCAGTTGGAGGATGAACTAGCGTTGCAAGCGAATAATTACCTTTTCTGTGACACCGACCTTCGCGTGATTCAGGTCTGGTCGCAACACCGCTATGGGAAAGTAGATCCTTGGGTGCTGGAGGAAATCGCTCGACGAACCTACGACCTAATTCTTCTTTGTGCGACCGACTTGCCCTGGCAGGCGGACCCTTTGCGGGAGCATCCCGATCTCGAAATGCGGCAGCAATTTTTTGAAATCTACAAGCAGCTAAGCCAAGCGAGTGGATTTCCTTGGATCCTTATTTCCGGAGATACAGCCGAAAGGCTGAGCACTGCCATTCAGGCAGTAGAGTCTTTGAAAAAAGAGTAAAACCGCTTTACCTACCTGTGGTTAACCGTTTATTTTTCCGAAGAATGTTTGGTGATAAATCGGAAGGTTGCCTCAAAGGCCTTGACCCAGTTTTGGTGAAGTAAAAAAGCATGCACCTCATCCGGGAAGACCAGTTGCTCTACTTCCACCCCCTGCTTCCGCAACACTTCTGCCAGTTCCACGCTTTCGGAAAAGAGCACGTTGCGGTCGTCATCCCCATGGATAAGCAATACGGGATCCTTCCAGTTTTCCACACGAGCCATAGGAGAAGAGCGAAAGGCCAGATCAGCCATTTCTGGAAATTTCTCAGGGGCATACCACGAAGCAAAGACGGGAATGTCGTTGTTCCAATTGTGGACCCCATGGATGTCGACGCCTACGTGGAATTTTTCAGGCGCCTGAGTTAGTGCATGGGCGGTCAAGTATCCTCCATAGCTGCCTCCCCATGGGGCAATTCTGCCTGCATCCACATCGGATCGGGCAGCCAAATAGTCTGCTGCTGCCAAGACATCCTGTACCTCGCTAGCCCCTCCTGCTCCGAAGTTTTTCTCCTCCCTAAAGTCCATCCCATAGCCGATGCCACTGCGGTAATTGAGCGTCAAGGCAATGTAGCCCTGGGATGCAAAATACTGTTGGGCGCCGTAGGTGTGGGAATAGTACAGGCCATAGTTGTAGCCCAAAAGCATCTGCCTGCGGCTACCTCCGTGCATGAAAATGACAGCTGGATACTTTTTCTTAGGGTCGTAGTTGGGCGGTAAAAACAACTGAGCGGAAGTTTTGAAACCATCTTTTGCGGTAAGGGTGATTGCCTCCGGCTTGCTGAAGGTCTTTGGAAATTCCTTTGGGAATCGTGCTTCTGCAAGCTTTTTGCTGCTTCCCGATAGGTGAAGTGTAGGCCAGCCCGGCTGATTCCAGTTGGACTCGAAACAAGCCCATCCCTTCTCTACCGCTACGGGAGCCCAAGAGATGCTTTCTGGATTCGAAAGTAGTCGCATCTCCAGTGTGGATAAGTCGAGCAGCGACACCTGACGTCGGTCAATATTTCCAATGTTGTGGGTCACGAGCAGGTCTTTCTTGGTGTAGGAAGTTTGCACCCATTCAACTTGCCCTTCACCAGCAGTCAGGTGCTTTACCTGCTTTGTTTTTGGGTTGACAGCATAGAGCTGCATCCAGTTATTTTTCTCCCAGGGAAAGACGAGTTGCCCGTCGGGTGTCCACCAGAGGCGCTCGGAAGATGCTGGCAGGTCATCTACCATCACTGAGCCGTCGCCTTGATCTGCCTTCCACACTTCCGCTGCCGTCATAGTTGCGAGCTGAAGGACGCGGATACTCCAGGGATTGGCTTCGGTCAGCGAGGTGAAGGGGAGGTGATTCAGGATGTTGGGTACACGCAAGTAGGCGAGCTGCGTCCCGTCTGGGCTCCAGGCGGGGTAGCTGTCGTGGTCCAAACTGGCTTCTGGAAAGTGGAGGCTCTTGTTCGCAAAATTCCAAAGGCCTATAAAGGAATGGTCGGTGCGTGCCGACACAAAGGCCAGGTAGCTGCCATCTGGAGAAAA
>CANHCD010000152.1 GCA_947458795.1 Cyclobacteriaceae bacterium
CGAATTTTTTAAATCTACCCGAAGAAAAGTGCTGTCAAGTTGGGGTAGCCCATCAAGTTGAAAAGATCCAAAAAGTGCAGTTTTTTTACCCATGCGTACTAGAAATTCATCCGTTGATAGGTCTGAAATGGTGCCTTTGAGTTCACCACTCAAATTCACCGCATCTTCGATGGCAGGCAGGGAAGGTGCAAAGCGACGGATATCGGAGAGATCAAGCACCGTCTCATCAAAGGACAGGATCAGGTTTACGTCATTCACAAAATCTCCAAAGCCCTTTGGGCCCTTTGGCTCGAGGCGCAGGTAGTTTTTGATTTGGCTTTTTTCCGTTCGGAGATTTAAATCTTTCAACTCCAAGGCCTCGGGGCTGTAGCTGATTTGGGTTTCGAATTGCTTGATTTGGAGACCTGTGTAGCGCTCATTTACGGTTAAATCACCGATTTCAATCGCGATTTTGGATCCATCCAAGCGGAAATCCGCAGCATTGGCCGATAGCTCGGTCCATTCCATTCGGTTGTAGTTCCAGCCTTCGGTAATGGCAGGGGCTTGCAGGTCGCTGTAGGCAAATGTCGATTGCCGAAGTTCAAGGTCATTGATAAAAAACCGTGAAGTAGGGGCTTCAGTGCTTGTGCTTCCGAAAGCCTCTCCAAGTGCGGTAATCCATCGGTTGATGTTTAAGGTAGAATCTCCAGGGTGGTTGATCAGGTGGATGCGTGCTTTTTCGATCCGGATGAGGTCTAGCTGGGGATCTCCAGGTGGGAGCAGGGAAATAATGGAGAAGTCCGCATAGAGCTCCTCGGCGCCAATCATCAGGCTGTCCTGCTGATCAAATACCTGCACATTTTCCAAGGTCAGCGCATCCCACCAGCTCAATTGGATGGTTCCTATTTCCGTGCGGAACTTTGTCTTTTCGCTGAGGGTTCGTGTGACCTTGTCGACAAGCCAATTTTGAACGAAGGAAGTTTGCAGGAAGAGGCCGAGCGCGATGAGCAGGAGTAGAATGGAAAAGACAGACCAACTCACTACTCGGAAAGCTTTGTGTAAAAAATCCGTAACTTTGGCCTTATTTTCCAATGGGTACAACCGATATTTCTATACTTGCTATTGAGTCCTCCTGTGATGAGACCTCTGCTTCCATTATAGTTAATGGCAAAGTACTCAATAATATTGTGGCTACACAATCAGTTCATGAAAAATATGGGGGTGTAGTTCCCGAATTGGCTTCTCGGGCACATCAGGAAAATCTAATCCCAGTGGTTCATGAGGCACTTTCTACCGCAGGAATTTCCAAAAAAGAGCTCGCTGCCATTGCAGTGACCCGTGGCCCAGGCTTGATGGGCTCCCTACTGGTTGGGGTAAGCTTTGCCAAAGCCTTTGCCAAGGCCCTTGACATTCCCCTGATCGATGTCAATCACATGCAGGCGCACGTATTGGCCCATTTTATTGCGGAGCCAAGGCCGAACTTCCCTTTTATTTGTTTGACCGTCAGTGGAGGCCATACCCAATTGGTGTTGGTGAAAGATCACTTGACTATGGAGCTAATCGGGGAAACGCAGGATGATGCGGTGGGGGAGGCTTTTGACAAGACGGCCAAGCTTCTCGGACTGCCTTATCCAGGCGGCCCAGTGCTGGATCGGTATGCCAAAGAGGGCAATCCCAAGGCCTTTACTTTTCCGGTAACGCGGATGCCAGGTTTGAATTATTCCTTCTCCGGAATTAAAACTGCAGTCTTATATTTTCTTCGGGATCGATTGGAAGAAAATCCCAATTTCATCACTGAAAATTTACCCGACTTGTGCGCCAGCATTCAGTACACCTTGGTGGAGATGCTGCTGATCAAGCTCAAGGAAGCCATGAAGGAGTATGGCATCACTGAAGTAGCGATAGCTGGAGGGGTATCTGCCAATTCAGGCTTGAGAGCTGCACTTTCGGTACTTTCCCAGCGCAAAGGGTGGACCCTTTATGTGCCTGAATTTGAATATTGCACCGACAATGCCGCCATGATTGCGATGGCTGCGCATTTCAAGTACCTTCGTGGGGACTTTGTCGGCTACGACATCGCTCCACTTGCCAAAATGAAATTCTAATATGTCCAAGTCCAATCGGTTTGAAAAGGTCGTCAACATCCGGAACAAGAAGGCAAACTTCGAGTTTGAATTCATGGATACCTATGTGGCGGGCTTGGTCCTGAAGGGAACCGAAATCAAATCCATTCGGGAGGCCAAGGTATCCTTGACGGAGGCGTTTTGCGTATTTTTTGAGGACGAACTTTTCATTCGGCAGATGCACATTGCTCCCTACAGCATGGCGAGCAGCTACAACCACGTGGCGATTCGCGACCGTAAGTTATTGCTTCAGAAAAAAGAGTTGATCAAACTCCAAACTAAGTCGCAAGAAAAGGGGTTAGCAATCATACCTGTTCGTATATTTATCAACGATCGTGGTCAGGCCAAACTAGAGATTGCCTTGGCGCGAGGGAAGAAAAATCACGACAAACGGCAGGACCTGAAGGAAAAAGATGCGAAAAGGGAGCTCCAAAGAATGGCCTTTGATTGATGCCTATGGCATTGTGAGGCAGACCGTACTGCCTGTTTACCTTCGTCCTAAAACAGATTCCGCACTCGTCACCCAATTCCTTTTTGGCGAGTGTTACTTACTTACTGGACTCACCTCCGACCGGGAATGGTTTAAGGTGTACCACGAGGATAGCGCCACTGGGGGGTGGGTATGGGCGAAGTCCATCAAGGAAATCACTGCCGAAGCCTACGATACTTTTCTCAACCAAGATTTTCAGGTGGTCACCAGCCCCATTGCTGCGATCGACTACCAGGACACGCACCTGTACTTGCTGCCGGGCAGCAGACTCCATTTTTCAGAAAAAGAATTATTCAACTGGCAGGATCATTTGGGATTTACGGGTACCTACAGACCCTTTGCACTCAAGGCCAATCGGGAGGAACTGTTGGAGCTTGCCTTACGATTTTTGAATGCTCCATTTCAGGCAGGAGGGAGAAGTATTTTTGGGATGGATGCCAGCCATGTTTTCCCCTTGATTTTTGCGATGGGGGGCTATGCTTGGCCTACTGGGAAACTTCCTGGCAAAGTAATTACCCCTGAGGAAGTGGAGCCCGGAGACCTAATGGTGGCCTGGGACGCTGTGGAGGAGCAATCCTACTATGCTATGTACTTGGGTGCCGAACAAGTCTTTTGGATGGATCACCGCATGCAGAAGACTGATTTGGAAGATTGGGAGGCCTTTTTGATGGATAGCACGCCCACTGAAGTGGAGGTAAAGATGTACAGAATTGTCAACTAGGGGATGGAAAAGCGGGTGTTGGTGTTGAATTTAGATCATTATCCTATTGCAGTGGTGCCTGCCCAAAAAGCCATGGTCTTGCTGCTGATGGAAAAAGCCCAGCTGCTCAGCAGTTATGAGCTACTCGAAATCCGCACTGTTTCCCGCAGCTATGCCTATCCTTCGGTGATCCGACTCGCACATTACAAACACATTCCTTACAAAGGAGTGCTGCTGAATCGGGCCAACTTGTTTCGCAGGGACCGAGGCCAATGCCAGTATTGCGGCAGTGTAAAGCAGCTGACCATCGACCACGTCATCCCGAGATCCAAGGGAGGCAAAACCTCCTGGACCAATCTCGTGACTGCTTGCAACCGCTGCAATGTGCTCAAGGGGGACAAGACGCTGGAGCAGGTGGGTATGCATTTGCGAATGGAACCTTTTGTGCCCTCCTTGTCCTATTTTTTGGCATCCTATGCGGAGCGTCAAGCTCCCGAATGGCTGCCCTATTTGGAGACTGCGGTAGCCCAGCTGCAAAAGAAATAGAGGGAGATTCTTTTTCTACTTCTCAAATTCCACGATGTATTCTGAAAAATACCGTCCCAGGTCGGAGTACTTGAAGAAGAGGCGTGCTCGCTTGCCCAGTTTGAGGCTGGTATTTTTTGCCGCAATATCTTCGGGCGTGTTGAGTGGCTGCAAAGAGGGGTACCAGAGCACATGCCCCGGTTTCTGAACCAGGATTTGGGGAGTAGACCAGGCTTGGGAATTGTTGCCTTCGCCGAGATCCCGATTGGGGTTGAAGGAGATGTACAGTTTGTCGCCAATCCATCGCGGCCCTTCCACATGGCCCATGAGCATCACCCAGCATTCCAGGTAGGTGTTCCAACTCACGGAAGGACCCCAGTGGAAGCCTCCTGCTCCGGAAGAGGCTGGTCCTCCGCCTTTTTCTTTGGGGATTTGTAGGGTGGAGATGGGCTTGCCAAACTCATTCCAAGGTGCATTGAATCCTTTGCCATCCCATCGTTTGGCCTTCCCTTGCGGTTGATCCAAATCCGAAATCTTGACGCGGGCTACGCTGATGCATTGCCCAGACTGCTCGATTGCGGGGTCATAGGTGGCCGAATCATAGGTGCCAGGGTAACCGTATTCCCCATAGAATAAGTACACGTAGTCGCCTACCGCTACCGCACTCGGGTCGCCCACGCCGCCGGCAAAGGTTTTGGAACTGTTGTGCGGATTGAGAATCATGCGGGATTGCTGATCTTCTAGGAGTAGTCCTTTGTTGTCCCAGTTCCAACCCCCATCGGTAGACTTCATCACCCCAATTCGCGGTACGGCTGCAGGCGTGATTCGGTCGGTGAGCCCCAGGGGCCAATTTTTGTCCAAGTATCCTTCTCCCGTTTTTGGATTGTAGGGGAGGGTTTCTGGGTAATTTTCGTTGTGGTAGATGGCGTAGAGTGTTTTGCCAGAGGGGGCCCGTTCGTCTTGGTAGACTGTCTCAAACCATACTGCTCCGTGGAGGCCGGGCTGACCGATGGGTGCGTTTTTGGGAAGGGTGGGAGCGATGTAGTCCGTGGCAGGAGTACTGAAGACCACATCGGCGTTGGGGCCAGAGGCAAATTTGAGGTCTCTGGCATAGCCCCAGACAGGATCTTCTCCGTATTTGCCCGGGAATATGCGCAGCGTGTCCCCGATCCAGGCCTCGGCCATGTTGCAATCCACAAAATTATTGAAGGGAAAGGTATCGGTTGGGACAAGGGTAAATCGGGGAAGTGCTGTACTGTCTTCCATGTTGACTTCTTCAGTGCTGCCGGATTTGCAGGCAAAAAAAGATGCGAGTAGCAGAAAAAAGAGGGGGGTATTAGCAAATTGATAGTTAGCCATACAAGCCTGTGGATTTAAAGAAGAAATATACATTCAAAACACGTTTTTTGAAAGTAGGAATCTTGCTTTCTTCAGGTTTGTTGGCACAAAGAAGTTAGGCTCAACTCGAGGGTAAAAATTTATGCTTCACCTTTGCTAGGAGTTGCTTCACGCTCATTTTGTCTGCGTCGATTACTTCTATTTTTAGTTTGCTGAAGTGTTTATTTTCCCGTAAATGGTGAAAAAAATGGGTTTTGGTCACTCCAGGACCCATAAGCAGGAGTTCCTCCTTATCCATCAGTTTTTTCTCCAGTTGGTGGAAGTAGGCATTGAGTTGGTTGCTGTGGATGTTGTTCTTTTTTTTCTCGTTGTTGCTTGAAGGGCCGGGGGATGGTCCCAAGAGTGTGGTATCACTTCCCTCTCCGGCAATTC
>CANHCD010000153.1 GCA_947458795.1 Cyclobacteriaceae bacterium
AAACAGCCAATGATGGAACTCAATCTGTACTGATTCCGAATGTCGCTACCACAAGAGCAAGAATAAAAATTGAACCCGTAGATAATATTTTCTACACCATCAACCCGACGGATTTTGTAATCAACTCTACCCAATTAAGTTTATTTAGTTCGGCCGTCGCAGTAGAATTGAATCCTTGCAATGAGTACAAGCAAACCTTCAACTTGCAGGTTCAAAGTAATTCAGCTTCTTCTTCGGTATCCAACATTACTTTTACAGGGGCTCCTGCAGGACTGACCATCACCCTTAGTAAAAATCAGGTAGCTCTAAGTGAGTTGTTTACTGCTACTATTTCCAATCAAACAGCTGCTGCGGGCACCTATAACATTACCTTAAAAGCAGAGCTAAATGGGACCACAGTAGAGCGTCCCATTGTGCTAACCATCTTGGGGAATACCCTATCGCCTGTGACGCTGACAAGCCCATCTGCGGGCGGGACAATCAACCAAAACTCGGTGGAGCTCAAATGGGATCAAGCCGCGAATACCCAAAAGGTGCTCCTTCAAATCTCCAAAGATCAAAATTTCAGCACGCTATTAGTTGATAAAATCGTCTACGGTACCCGATATGTGTTTAGCCCACTCCTAAACGGTACTTCCTACTACTGGCGTGTCTATGCGCAGAATGGATGCAATACTTCTGCAGCCGTTAGCAGTAACTTTAAGGTGGACCTGGGTTACGAAAAGGTCCTCAAGCACAACAAGGATTTGTACAACACTTCCAACGGGCTTTATCCGATTCAAGTCACAGACTCAAATGTCATCAAGGGAGTGAAAATCACTGTTTCTGTGGCCAAGGATGCGGCTTCGCAACTAGCAAAGTTGAATGACATGACCATGAGCTTGATCAATCCTGCTGGCCTGGCTGTGGTCTTGTCCAAGCCAACTTCTGAGACTACGGTAGTAAACCTGAATTCGGTATCCTATTTATTTACGGATCAGGCAGCTGAATACAGTGCACCAGTTTTCAACGAGTCAACCGAAAAATGGCAATTGACAGCTGCCCCTTTTGAAGCGCTAAGCCAATTTAATGGAGGGAATACCTTGGGTAATTGGATCTTCAAGGTGGAAGGTAAATCGGCTAACGTATCCATTGAAGCCGTGTCTGTTGAGTTCCTCTCGGATCTAGTATTCAAAGCCCCAAGTGCAGAAAACTTGAAGGTGTTCTTATTCCAAAACGAAACTAAAATTTCGCTACTCGGAAAAAATTATTTGGGTCAATCCTTAGTGAACTCCAAGGTGATTATCAACAAACTTCCCGAAAAAGGAACCCTGGTGGATAGTCAAAATAATTTGCTCGTAGTAAATACGGCCTATGCATTTACCGATGTTTATTTTGTTCCAAATCAAGGATATCAAGGGGTAGATCTCTTCAACTACCAAGTGGTGGACATTGCAAACAATAATCTGGAAAGCACCACAGCACAGGTGATTCTTGACTATAAAAATACCAAGCCTGCTTTGAAAGTATTCGATGAGTATGCTTCTGTACAAGTGGGTAAGTCCCAGACCTTGAATCTGATTTTCAAAAATGCTGAATTTTACAGCGGCTATACCTACAGCTTATCTGCACCAAAATACGGAACAACAGAAATTACCGGTAACTCGATTCTCTACAAAGCCACAGCTGTTGGGGATGAAGTAATCGAGGTGACCTATACGACTGGAACTACTGTAGCGAAAGGCTACATCAACATCAAGAATTTCGGTGGCTATAAATTGATTACAGAACCTCTTCAGGTCTTAAAGCGAGAAGATGTTGGTTTCAGAGCAGGGAGAACAGTCGCTATTAATGCGGATGGAAGTGTTTTGGCATCTTCCCAAGAAATCTCATGGGAAGTAGGAGACGCTGGATTCAACATGAAAAACTACGAGGGAATAGCCAAAATATTCTCCCTTCAAAATGGCCAATACGTTCCTTTGGGGAATGAAATTAAGGGTCAAGGAGTGAATGACCGTTTAGGCTATCGAATCAATTTGAGTGGTGATGGAAAAACAGTAGCCTTAGCGACCAACCACGTCATGGGATGTTTCAGTTGTACGGTAGCTGGCGATTACGTCATTGTGTATTCCTACGACGAGGTTACCAAAACCTGGATCAAGAAAGGGGATAAAATACCATTTGACGGTCAAGGAACAGGCCCTGGTGGAGTGGATATCAAAAGTGTGGATTTGAATTTTGACGGTTCTATTTTGGCGGTAGGAAACGCAAGAGAGCCAATCAATGGATTTGCCTCTGGCGCAGCATTTATTTTCTCCTTTGATGAGATTACCAAATCTTGGGTGAAAAAAGGATCTACCATTAATTTAACATTTGTAGGTAAATCTGAAAATGGAACTGATTTCGGTGCTTTTGTACGACTGAATAAGGCAGGAAATCGACTCGTATTAAACCAGCCCTACTCGTATTTTAATCCTTCGAAAGCAGGAAATGTCTATGCTTTTGAGTTTGAACAAGGCGATTGGAAAATAATGGGACAGCCTTTATCAGGTACTCAAGGTTTCGCTTCTCAGTTTGGAAAAACCGTGGACATGAATGACGCGGGGGATCAGATTGTGATCAGTGAGAATTATGAAGTCATCTCAAATACTGAAATCTATTTAGGGAAAGCCCATGTCTATACCTACGATGCGCCGACCAAAAAATGGAAGGCGCTTGGAAATCAAATCAAAGGGCCAAAAACAACCCTTGCAAAATCAGTTGATGAATGGGGAATTACGGATGAAAATGCGAAGGTGTCCATCAACGGAGCAGGAAATCAAATTTCCCTTTCTTTGAAGGCATCTGAAAACCTTGAAACCGGTGGGAATCAAAAACACTTCATCAATGTCTACAATTACGACAAGGTGTTGGGAACTTGGGCGGCAACTTCTAATCCCTTTGCTACAGAAAATAGTGCTCCTGGTGCGGGACATCGCCCTACCTATGTTGAAACAGTGATCAGTTCAAATGGGGCCAAAGTGTTTTTTGGTACTGGTGAAGATATAGGCTATCCTGAGGATAAGACATTCATCAAGGTCTATGAAACAACTACCAATGTGATCCCAGATACTGAGGCTCCTACCTTAGTGCTGAAAAACCCGTACACGCTCCAGTTACCAGCTTCAGGTACTGCTATACTAGCGGCCTCAACCCTAGACAATGGCTCAACTGATAATATTGCAATTACTGAAGTTGCCCTTTCCAAAGGCACCTTTACCTGTGCGGATCTTGGAGCGAATACGATCACCTTTACCGCAAAAGATGCCGCTGGAAACACCACCACTGCTACAGTGACCATCAACGTAGTCGATGAAATCAAACCTACCCTCAAAGCAAAAACCAGCTTCACCATCAAGCTAGATGGGGAAGGCAAAGGCAGCTTGAAGTGGGAAGACCTCGATGAGGGCAGTACGGATAACTGTTCGATTAAAGACAAGCTCCTTTCCAAATCTGCCTTCACATGCGCTGACCTAGGAGCTAGCAAAATCACCTACACAGCAAAAGATGCCTCAGGAAATACCTCCACAGCAGAAGTGACAATCACAGTGGTAGACGACATCAAACCTACGCTAAAGGCAAAAACTGCTTTCACCATCAAGCTGGATGCCGAAGGAAAAGGCGCACTCAAGTGGGAGGATGTAGACCAGGGGAGTACAGATAATTGTGCGATAAAAGACAAGCTACTTTCCAAATCAGCCTTCACCTGTGCTGACTTAGGTGACAGTAAAATCACGGTGACAGCTAAAGATGCTTCAGGAAATACTTCCACTGCCGAGGTGACCATCACGGTAGTCGACGACATCAAACCTACCCTCAAAGCAAAAAGTAGCTATACCATCAAGCTGGATGCCCAAGGAAAGGCCACTCTCAAGTGGGAGGATATCGACGAGGGCAGCAGTGACAATTGCAGCATCAAGTCACGATCGCTATCCAAAACTGAGTTTACCCGTACCGACGGGGGAGACAGTAAGATTACCTACACGATCACTGATGCCGGCGGAAATACCAGCAGCACCGAGGTGACCGTACGCGTAGACATTGTACTCGCTTCACCTGAGCGCTCCAAGGAAGCCAATTTCTTGAGAGCTTACCCTAATCCAGTAAGTGACTACCTCTACTTGGAGTTTGCTGTCGGTGTTAGTGCGAGCACTATTCGCAGTACTTCCTTGGTAGATGCCTCCGGCAAAGTCGTTGGAGAGGTCAGCCTTGAAGATGGAGGCAATGGATTGCTCGGCTTCTCGACCAGATCACTTAAGCCAGGGATGTATTTCCTAAGACTAAGTACGCGTGACACGCTACACCTAATCAAATTCACCGTTATTCACTAAGCCATGAAAAAATTTCTTCCCTTCCTACTCCTTTGCCTTGGATTACTCGCTTCGTGTGGAGAAGATCCAAAATCACCTGAAGAGCAGGCACTAGAAAAGTTGAGCGGTGACCAAGGTACAACGTATTCGCTGGGTACAACGGGTTATGTAAAACGAAGTCAAGTGGATGAAACTCGATTTTATCCTGGCTTTACCTTCCGAATAGATGGCGCCAACAAGACTTATACCACTACTGGAGCTTCAGATTTATTTGAGGCTAGCGGCAACTGGGAGTTTGTAGGCACCAACTTTGACAAGATCCGACTTACTGGTAGCAAGCCTGCCTCTCAGGTAGATATTTCCTTTACCAAGACGGGGCAAGACCTGGTACTGGTATTTTCTGTCCCTACCCCTCCAGGAGGAAGAGTTGCCGCCCTTACTGGTAGCTATGAAATCAAGTTGACGGGAAACTAATTCCTTTTCAATTAGTAATATCTCGGGTTCGAGTAGGACAATCAAGAAAAAGCTTCCCGCAATGCTGCGGGGAGCTTTTTTTTGGCTATCAGTGTCTTAGATATGCTACAATTTTTGGAATTTCAAGTTGAAACTCATCTTCAACTCCCCGAATGTTTTTTGTTTTTTAACAGCTTAGAAAACGGGACTAGGGAAGGGGTGGAACGGATGTACTGTTGATAGCTTTCCAAATGCCCCCATTTTTCCATCCCTGAAGCTTCCAGAATTCGTACGCCACTGATGTAAACTAGTAAGAGGTAGGTGAAGAGTGGAGAGATTAATGTGATATATTGCCAATTGGATAGGGAGGAAAAAGACATCAAAGAAATCCCGGTCCACAAGACGATTTCCCCAAAGTAGTTTGGGTGCCTAGCGTACTTCCAAAGGCCAGACGTAATAAACGACTCCTTATTTTCAGAGTTTTTTCGAAAGTTCGATTTTTGCCAGTCGGCACTAATCTCTATGCTGAAACCGAGTCCAAATACCAGCAATCCACCATAAAAAAAGCCATTTGGAAGTACCCCATTTTGGCTTGCGATGGCTGTTAGGGCGCACATGGAACACAAACAAACCCACATCCCTTGTAATGTCCAGGCCATAAAAAATCGGGTGGCAGCGGGCTTAATGTCTCTAAATCTTTTATCTTCTTTAGCTCGATGAATTCTTAAGAATAAGAAGCTGCCTAAGCGGATGGCCCAGATTGATATGCAGGATGCCAACAGCATGCT
>CANHCD010000154.1 GCA_947458795.1 Cyclobacteriaceae bacterium
AAGAGGTCCCTGCTGTCGATGACTCCTCTACTCAGACTGTTGTAGTGGTAGCTCAGGCTGAGCTCCTCCACCCAATAGGCCCAATCTCCCGGCACCATCCCTGCCAAAGCGGTCAATCCAAAATACAAGACAAAACATAGAAAGACCCCAAGTACAAAGGCCACCACTTGCTGAGAAGTCAGTGAACTCGCAAACAAGCCCACGGCGGCAAAAGTGGCTCCAATCATCAGTAGTCCGATCCAACTCCCAAAGAATCCCGCCCAATCCAAGTTGCCCGGAGGGTCGCCCAACAAGGAGATGGAGTAGGCATAGCCCAGGGTGGGAAGGATCGCCATAAAAACAAGTACGAGGAGAGCCAGGTACTTGGCAAGAACAATTTGAGTCAAGCTAAGTGGGGAGGTTTGCAGCAGCTCCCAGGTGCCGGCCCTCCGCTCCTCAGCCAAGCTGCGCATGGAGATGGCTGGAATCAAAAAAGTAAATACATAGGGAGTGTATAGAAACAAGGATTCTAAATCTGCATAGCCATAATCCAGCACCGAACTTTCGGGAAATACCCAAACCAGCAAGCCGATGGCAACCAAAAACAAGACCAGCACTAGGTAGCCGGTTAAGCTGCCGAAAAAAGAAGTGATTTCCTTGAGAAACAAACTTTTCATTGGCCTTGGGTAATTTCTCTAAACAGGGTTTCTAAATTTTTTGCGCCTTGGTCAAGACGGATTAAGCTAAGCTGCCGCTGGCTTACCACCTGCAAAATCGCCTTTCGCGCTTCCCCTGCATCCTTGGCCAAAAGCACCAATTCCTGAGTTCCTTTGGTGCCAAAGCTAGGTACTCCGATCCCTACAAACCAGGATAAGTCCAGCGACTCTTCCGTTTCTAGCAGTAGGGTAACTTGGGTAGCCGCTGACTTCAAGTCCGCGAGGGATCCTGCCGATCGGATTTTACCTTGGTTGATGATGACCACATCATGGCATACGGCCTCCACCTCTTGCATGATGTGGGTGGAGAAAATAAGCGTTTTGTTTTCGGCTACTTCTTGTATCAAGTTGCGAATATCTACGAGCTGGTTGGGATCCAAGCCTGTAGTAGGCTCATCCAAGATCACGAGAGCAGGATCATGGAGCAATGCCCGTGCAATGCCCACCCGCTGACGATAGCCTTTGGAAAGTTGGCCGATTTTTTTGTGTTGCTCACTCTGCAAGCCTGTTTTGCGGATCATCTCCTCCGTGCGGCGTCGGATATCGGCAGATTTCATGCCGTAGATGCCTCCCGAAAATTCCAAAAACTCACGCACGTAGCTGTCCAGGTAGAGCGGATTGTTTTCGGGGAGGTAGCCAATTTGAGCTGCCAACTTCTTGGGATTTGCCAAGGCATTTTCTCCCAAGATCGATACCGCTCCCGAATCAGCTGCAAGATAGCCCGTGATGATTTTCATCGCCGTGGACTTCCCTGCCCCATTGGGTCCCAAAAAACCTAAGATTCGTCCTGGGGATGCCGAAAAACTGACTTCATCCAGTGCTTTTTGAGAACCGTATCGTTTACTTAGCTGAGAAACCTGGAGTGACATGCTGGGGCGATTCAAGACAAATCGAGTACCTACAAAAATACAGATTGCCCTTGGAACGACAAGGGCAATTTTTTAAGGGATGCTAGTTTCTATTTTCTGATTATCCGCTTTTTCACCACTAACCAGAAAAAAAAAAGGTTTGAGGTTCAATTAGGTGAGCTGTTGAAAGTTGACTATGGTCTGTCAACGATTATCCGCACTTTTAAATAGCTATGCTGAGCTACTGGCATGATTGCGGATAATCATATTCTATTTTTTACCCTTTGGGCGGAGAGGCCTGCACTCCACATCGACCACAAAATAGTTGGGATGCGTTTCGAGGGTTTGCACGATCGTTAGGGCCACATCCGCAGGCTGCATCATGTGTTCGTGTGCATCCATGCCCGGAATGGCATCAAAGAAGTTTGTTTGGATAGATCCCGGATAGATTGTCGATACCTTGATGCCAAAGTCTCTAAGTTCCATGTACAGGGAGTGGGAGATGCCGCGCACGGCATGTTTGGTGCCCACATAGCCCGCAAAATTGCTTACCCCATTGAGCCCAGCGATGGAGGCCACGTTGAGGATGTGCCCTTCGTCCGCTGCTTTCATAGCGGGGATGAGGCGCTTGGTTACGTAGAAGATCCCGTGGACGTTGGTATCAAACATGGATTTCCAGTCTGCCGAACTCATGGTTTCTAGCGGTCCGGCAACTCCAAATCCGGCATTGTTGACCAGAATACGGATGTCGGCACCGAGGCGAGCGACGGTGGCTTGGTAGGCCTGCTCCACCTGCGCCTCTTCCGCCACATCACAACTGAAAAAATGAAAGTTGGGATGGGTAAAGGAGGGTTGATTTCTTCCCCAGCCCGCCACGACGGCGCCTTTGTCGAGCAATAATTTGACCACTTCAAGGCCAAGCCCCTTACTTACGCCGGTGACTATTGCCAGCTTTTGATTCAATTCCATAGGGAGTAGTGTTTACGTATTAAAGCCAATTCCAACCAAAAAGTTCTCCAATTCTAGGCTTTATCCAAAAATTCATTGAATTTAAGGCCCACGAATTTAAATTAAGCCTCCCGTAGACCAATACCTTCACAACAATCCTATGAAAAAAATTCTCCTTCCCCTTCTACTGCTGAGCAGCACGGCATTTGCGCAGAGCAAACTTCGCCCCAGCATTGATCAGCAGGCTGCAGCCATCGAAAACAAAGTCATCGACTGGAGACGTGACATCCACCAGCACCCAGAGCTGGGCAACGCAGAAACACGTACTGCCAAAAAAGTAGCCGACCACTTACGTTCCTTAGGCATTGAGGTACAAGAAGGTGTAGCCACTACCGGGGTAGTCGGTATTTTGCGTGGCGGCAAGCCCGGACCGATGGTCGCCCTTCGTGCCGATATGGATGCCTTGCCTGTCACCGAGCGCGTAGACTTGCCCTTCAAATCCAACGTCACTACTACCTACAATGGACAGCAAACCGGCGTGATGCATGCCTGCGGGCACGATACCCACGTGGCCATCTTGATGGGAGTTGCTGAGGTACTTGCTGGCATGAAAGGACAGTTGGAAGGATCCGTTAAATTTATCTTCCAGCCCGCCGAAGAGGGCATTTATGTTCCTGGAGTGACTTCCTGGGGCGCCAAGCAAATGGTTACTGAAGGCGTGATGAAGGATGTGGATGCGATCTTTGGATTGCACATCTCGGCACAAACCGAGGTAGGTAAGATTGGCTACCGCTCTGGACCTGCGCAGGCTGCTGTGGACAACTTGGAAATCATCGTGCATGGCACTCAGGCTCACGGCGCTTCTCCATGGTTTGGGGTAGATCCCATTGTGACCGCTTCACAGATCGTGACTGGCTTGCAGACCATCCTTTCCCGTAGCGTCAACGTAACTCAAAATCCAGCAGTAGTCACTGTAGGAGCCATTCATGGAGGCATTCGCCACAACATTATCCCTGAAAAAGTAGAGATGATCGGTACCATCCGCACCTTTGGAGAGCAGCAGCAAGACCTAGTGCATAAACGCATCACTGAGATCGCAACTAACATTGCGGAGAGTGCAGGTGCTCGTGCAGAGGTAAACATCACCAAGCTCTACCCTTCTACTGTCAATGACCCCGCCCTTACTGCCAAGATGGTTTCCACACTTGAGGCTGCTGCAGGTAAAGCCAATGTTCATGTCAACCCACCGGTAACGGGAGCGGAAGACTTTAGCTTTTACCAGCGCGAGAAGCCAGGCTTATTTATCGGTTTGGGAGGTATGAAAAAAGGAGCGGATCCAACCAAAACTCCTTCCCACCATACCCCAGATTTCTACTTGGACGAGAGTGGCTTTGTACTCGGCGTGCGTGTGATGAGCTACTTTGTGGTAGACTTTATGGGAATGAAGAAGTAATTTTTGTCCACGGTCGACAGTCCACGGTCCACCTACATTAGACCTCCCAAAGCGATTTGGGAGGTTTTTTTATGCCTTAAGTCGCACGGTACTTATTACCTTGGGAAAATATGGGTGAGGTGGAATCAAAACTGCTTTCAACTTTGAACGCTTTTGAGCTGGCTACTCACTAAAAAGAATTGATTGCATTGGTAGAAAAATTGAACTTTTTGAGTTCTCTGTCCGTAAAAAGTTGAAACGCTTTTATTTTTTTTAGGAGCCAGGAATATCGAGTTTGGGTTTATCCGCTGCGGCTAAAAGGCGGTAATTTTTTAACAGTAAATACCTCTCAAAGGAAAATAATACTTGAACGCTTCAATTTTTTTGGCTTTGGAAAAACCTATAGAAAATCGTTTTGCAGACATAATTCAGCTTATAAAACAAGCTAGAGCCAATGCTTTAAGGGCTGTAAACACGGAACTTATAACTCTCTATTGGAGCATTGGAGAATACATCAGTAAGAAAATTGAGCAATCCGAATGGGGTGAATCCGTGGTAACAGAATTAGCCAGATTCATTCAGACAAACGAGCCAGAAATTAAGGGATTCTCTGACAAAAATTGTTGGCGGATGAAGCAATTTTATGAGACCTACAAAGACTATCCAAAACTCGCACCACTGGTGAGAGAAATTAGCTGGACCAACAATCTGTTGATTTTTTCAAGGTGTAAAACCATCGAAGAAATGGAGTTTTACATCAACTATGCAAAACTAGAACACTACAGTAAACGAGAACTTGACTGACAAATAGCAGCCAGCCTATTTGAACGAACCATCATTGGGAATTCAAAACTCTCACCAGCGGTGAGAGAAAGTAATAAGGACATTTCTAATGCCTTCAAAGACAGTTATGTGTTTGAGTTTTTGAACTTACCAGATCCTCACAGTGAAAGTGACCTGCAGCGTGGACTTGTGAGCCAAATGAAAAAATTCATTTTAGAACTTGGAAAAGATTTCTTGTTCATAGGAGAAGAATACAAGCTGCAAGTAGGCAACAGCGATTTTTACATTGACTTGCTTTTCTACCATCGTGGACTTCAATGTTTGTTGGCTTTCGAGCTTAAAGCTGATAAGTTTAAACCTGACCACCTAGGACAGCTTAATTTTTACTTGGAAGCACTAGACAGAAACGTTAAAAAGCCAAATGAAAATCCTAGCATTGGTGTTTTACTATGCAAGGACAAAGACAGAGAAGTTGTAGAATATGCCTTAAGCAGGAGTCTATCTCCGACAATGATTTTAGAGTATAAAACACAATTGCCTGACAAGTACCTTTTACAACAAAAATTACGCGAACTATTTAACAAGGAGATTCCCGAAAATTGAGTCACATTTGTTAAAGTATATCTGTACTAGTCAGGATTTAAGTTCTGCAGCTGGCTTTGTACTCGGCGTACGCGTGATGAGCTACTTTGTGGTAGACTACTTGGGAATGAAAAAGTAAAAAATTCGCCCATTGAATGAATTTAGATGGATAGAAGTAGATATAGGTCTAATGTCTACCCTACTCTTTTCCTAACCGAGCCCGAAACATACTAAAACAGCAGTAATGCAAACAA
>CANHCD010000155.1 GCA_947458795.1 Cyclobacteriaceae bacterium
ACACCTCCATCGAGCGAAAGGGCAGTTCGGATATCGATGGCTTTGCTTTTCCGGTTCGGCACTGGGGTGGCTTTGAGTTTTGCGGTTGTGGACAGATCAGTTTCGGGTTGACCTGCGACGGAAGAACCCTCGCTACACCCGCAACTCCCCTTGACCAAGCCCGAGTGCAGCATGCGGGAGGACATAGTTTGCTGTATCGAGATTTTACGGGTGACGGCATCCCAGACCTGCTCATGGGACGTGAGGAATGTACTACCCTCTATTTTTTGCCCAACGTGGGCACTAGCAGCAATCCGAAATTCACATCCTTCTCGAAGGAACTCCCGGGATTCGGTTCTTTACCGGAATTTCCTCGCTTCCATGCAGGGCAGTATTTGGAGGAATCCCTGGTTGTAAGTTTAAATACGAATGAAGCCGCCGCGCCTTTCGGAATTGATTTTGCCCAATCTATCGTTCGATTGGAAAAGGGTACCGGCAAATCGCTGCCCATTCTCCAGGATCAAGTGTTGGATTTGGGTGAAAACACCCGCCCTTTCTTTAGTGGAACTTCTTTTTCAGGCGAGCTCCTAGTGACTTCCAATGGGAAAAAGGGAACCAAAGTTCTAGGTCAAGCCTACCGAATGCGGTACACGGGAACGCAACTGGAACTGGTGGAGGAAGATTACCTGGGGCTTTCCGGACTCAATTTTTTGGATTTAACGGTCCTGGATTACGTCTCAGTTTCCAAGGAAAAGCATCTGCTGGTTCAAGGAACCCGCACGAGTAGCACTGGCGTACCAGCTCCTGTCTTGCTCAAGCGAGTGGGGACCAACTGGGAAGAAATTACACTTTCAGGGCTTACTTTGAGGCTTGGAGACCAGTTGACATTGTTTGGGTACGCAGGCAAGGATCAACTCCTAGTGGCTGCGCAAAATGGCAGTTTGACCCAGTACGAGCTGGACTTGACTGCACGATCGGCTAGACTTTTGGTGAGTAATTTTTTAGGATTTCAAGACAATCCAGCCAATCGCAACTTGAATGTAGCAGTTCGTAGCGGAGAGCATCCCGATTTGTATTCGATTGACCAAACGGGCAGAATTTACCGAACCCGAGACTTTCTGAATGCGCCTGTTCGGGAGGAGGTGCTGGTTCGGATTCAAAACCAAGAGTTGCCGCTGCGATTGGGTCGCTCCAATTGGCTGGCGGTGGCGAAGTCTGGTCTGGGTGAGGAAGATGACTTGATTTTGGGTACCCGTGGAGGAGGGTTGCTCTACCTGAGTGCTGCCAGTTCGGATGGAGATTCAGCTGGAGAATTTAGCGTAACCGCCTTTCCAAATCCAAGTTCCGGCTCCTTCCAAGTGGTGTCTAGTTTGCCTGCTACTGGGCGGTTGATTTCCCCTCTGGGCCAAGTGCTGCTTTCTGAAATAATACTTCCAGCAAGGAGAGCGGTTCTGGTGGATATCCCAAATCTAGCGCCTGGTATCTATTTTTTGCAGTTGCAAACTGAGGACAAGCAGACAGTTGTCCAAAAAATCTGGGTAAGGTAGGGCACCCTGATTTATTCTTGCTCTTCTGTTTTTTTTTCACGCTCCGCCGCGGCGGAGACACAGAAAAAACACGCAGATTGTTCGATAAGCATTTCAACTTTTTCCCACTATTCAAAAAAATGTTGAGGATAATTCACTGAGCCGTGGACCGTGGTCTGTTAGCCGTTGACCTGTTATTCTTTGAATGACTTGCCAACATAAATCAAATAAGGTAGTTTCGGTATTCAAATACCAACCCATGAAAACTATTCTCTATTCCTTTTTTGCAGGCATACTTCTTTGGAGTTGCCAATCGGGTCCTGACCCTGCCGATCAAGTGTTTATCAATGGAATCGTCTATACCGTAGATGAGACCAATCCGAAAGTGGAGGCCGTAGCGGTGAAAGGTGGGCTAATTTTGGCGGTGGGCACTACCGAAGAAATCCAAAAATTTGTTGGCAGCGACACAGAGGTGATTGACCTAGCTGGCAAGACGATGACTCCAGGAATCATCGAGTCCCATGCCCACCTAATGGGAATAGGCTACAACAAACTTGAAATCGACTTGATGGGGGTGAAGACCTACGAGGAATTGATCCAAAAAGTAGGCGAGGCTGCAGCAACTGCCAAGCCAGGAGACTGGATCACGGGCAGGGGATGGCACCAGGACAAGTGGCTCAAAATGCCTGAGAAGACCGTGAAAGGCTTTCAAACCCACGATGCGCTCAGTGCAGTGAGCCCCAACAATCCCGTTTACCTTGCCCATGCCTCTGGGCATGCCTCCTTTGTCAATCAAAAGGCGATGGATATGGCAGGCATCACTCCTTTGCGCAGCGAAACACCCACTCAAGAAGTGGAAGGAGGAGAGGTATTGAGAGATGAGCTCGGCAATCCTACCGGGGTATTGGTGGAACGTGCTTCCACCTTGGTGAGCAAGTTAATTCCTGAAACTACCCCTGAAAAAGACGAAGAGGCCTTGACCTTAGCCTTGCAAGAACTTGCCGAAAAGGGAATCACTTCCTTCCATGATGCGGGTTCCGGACAGGAGGTCATTGACTTGGTACAGAAGTTTCAAAAAGAAGGCAAACTGACCGCGCGCATGTACATCATGCTGACCGGTAGACAGCCCGACTTGTTGGAAGCTTGGTACAAAAAAGGCCCGATGATTGATCCCAATCACTGGGTGACAGTGCGCTCCATCAAGCTCAATTGCGATGGGGCTCTGGGACCTTGGGGTGCCTGGTTGCTGGAGGACTATTCAGATAAGCCGGGCCACCGAGGACACGAAACTTTGCCCATGTCGGTGGTAACCGAGGTGTCTGAGAGGGCCTTGCCGCTAGGATTCCAGGTTTGTGCACATGCCATTGGTGACCGAGCAAATCAGGAGATTTTGGATCGATTTGAATCGGCCTTGGCCAAAAACCCAAAAGCTACCGACCATCGCTTCCGTATCGAGCATGCACAGCACCTGCACCCGGATGATATCCCTCGATTCGGAAAGTTGGGCGTTATTGCTGCCATGCAGGCAATTCACTTGAGTTCCGATCGTCCTTGGGCCATCGACCGCTTGGGCGAGAAGCGCATCATCGATGGTGCTTACGTTTGGCAGAGTCTGTTTAAGACCGGTGCGCGCATTGCCAATGGAACCGATGCTCCCGTAGAGCCCGTAGATCCACTCCCTTCTTTTTATGCTTCTGTAACTCGCAAGACCCTCCAAGGACTTCCGGAAGGGGGCTACGAAGGAGACCAAAAAATGACTCGTGATCAGGCCTTGAAGTCCTACACCTTGGATGGTGCTTTTGCCGAGTTTGAGGAAAAGTTCAAAGGATCTATCGAGGTAGGTAAAGCCGCTGACTTCACCGTGTATGACAAGAATATTATGGAAATCCCGGAAGATGAAATTCTTCAAGCTAAGGTTCAATTGACCGTGGTGGGCGGGAAAGTGGTGTATAAAAGACCGTAGTCAGTTGGGAATTTTTTAGGTATGTTCTTGGAAAACAATCAACTAAAATTTTAAATTCATTCTACTTCCTAAATGGGAAGATTAAAAAGATGTTCAACAACTAAAAAAAATAACGAGATGGGAATTGTAAAATGGTTTATGAACAGATACATCACGTACAAAATCAAAAGCGATAAGGGTGTTATGGGTAAAATTGCTGCTGCTGATCAAGCTGCAGAAAAGCTTAAAGGTAGTATAGCCGATGTCGAAAGCAGAGGATATAAAGTAGATCCTGAGATTAAAAAACTACTTGGAATGAAATAAAGCTGGATGGATTCATTCTTTCCATTATCAAAAACAAATCCCTTTCTTCGAAGAAAGGGATTTGTTTTTTATTCACTTTGAATTTAGGTGAACCACTTCTTCCTCCCTGCTGGATTCTCATTTTTTAAGTTCAAATCCTGATATTCAAACCTATGCAGCTTGGATTTACTTCAATTTTTTACCTTAGGAAATAGTTCCTAATCCAAAACCTAGTATTTTCCATGCTTCTTCACCCCATCACCCATGAAAAAACACCTGCTTCTCTTTTTGGCATTGGCTTGCTCCATACTTAGCCAGGTACAAGCCCAAGATTCGCGTCCCATGTCCTGGAAGGATGTAGCCTCCTGGAAATCCATGCCCAACTCTGGCTACAAGCTATCTCCAGATGGGCAATGGATGGCGTATGTGCTCACAGGTATCGAAACCGACGGAGAATTGATTCTCCAGAAAGTAGCTGATCCGGCAAGCAAAAAGATCTTTCCACTGGGTGCCGCTACCTTTGCTAGCTTTGAGTTTAGCGACAATAGCCAATGGATTGCCTTCAAGGAATTCCCCAAGTTCACCGAAAAGCAGGCCAACGAAAAAGCCAATGGAAAGCCGCTCAAGGAGAAACTCCACCTAATCAAATTGGTCTCTGGAGACAAAAAGACCTTTGCGGGAATCGGTGGGTATTACTTCAATGGAGAAGCTGCAAGTCACCTCGTCATGACCCTTCCCAAGGAAGGATCTGGAGAGACTAAAGGATCAGACCTTCTGATCTATCACCTGGCCACAGGCAAGTCCCAAAATCTAGGCAATGTCCGAGAACATGCGGTAAACAAAGCAGGTACGCACCTGGCATATGCGGTAGATGCGGCCAACTCCCAGGGCAATGGCCTTTACCTCTTGCAGCTCGCAACGAACGCCATCCAAGTGTTGGACTCGGATGAGGCTGGCTATCAAAGCCTCAACTGGACGGATAAGGGGGATGGATTTGCCGCACTCAAATTCAAAAAGGACAAAAAGTACAAACAAGAAAAAGGAGCAGTCATCGGCGTGAAAAACCTTTCCAACCCGCAGGTAACGCTGTATGATCCGGCGGTAGACAGTCTTGGATTTGATCCAAACTATACAATTAGCCCCAATCGGCGACCCCTCTGGTCAGATGACCTGACGCGCATTTTCTACGGCATTCATCCCCTGGTAATTGCAGAGAAAGGAAAGGCTAAGCAGGAGCTCAACCAGGATTCTCTCCGACAGGCGGAACTGCTGTCTCTTGAAAAAATCAAGGCAGATTCCACCATCAAGTCGGTTTCTGATCTTCAAAAAGCCATTGCCAAACTTAATCCATCCACCGCGCCTGAAAGGAAAAGCTCGGATGCCAAGAAGCCTGAGATGACCATCTGGCATTGGGAAGATGATCGCATGCAGTCCCGACAGCAGGTGATGGAAGGCATGGATAAAAACGCGAGTTTCTGGGCAGTGTACAACCCGGCCACCAAAACCCACTTGGCGCTCCAAGACAGCAGCCTCCGGGAGCTCAATCTTTTGCCTCAGCAACGCCATGCACTAGGTTCAGATCCACAGGACTATGAATTGGACAATAACCTCAATGGTCAAACCTACCTCAATTATTACCTTATCGATGTGGCCACAGGCGAGAAAACCTTGCTTTTGGAGAAATTTTATCAACCCACCTTTGCCTCCATGCCACGCCCTTCTACCGATGGCAAAAAGTTACTTTATGGAAAAGAAGGTCAC
>CANHCD010000156.1 GCA_947458795.1 Cyclobacteriaceae bacterium
ATTCGCCTTGTGGAAGGGGATCATAACATTGATTGTAAAATAGATGGATTTGGATCCATGGCCCTCAAGTCTGAATTTGTCAGAAAATCATAATTCCATCCACTCGTTCGGTAGTCCTTAACTCACTGTTGATCTAAAACAAAAAATCCCATCGAATGCCTCGAAGGGATTTTTCGTGAAACCTCTTTTTCGTTTAGGAAAGGTACTTTTCAACCGGAGTGTAAGGCATAGAAAATGCTTCCGCTACGGCCTTGTACACAATATCGCCTTGGATTACATTTAGTCCGGGTACCAGATCCGCATTTTCTTGTGCTGCCTTCTTCCATCCCTTATCCGCCAACTGAATGGCATATGGAAGGGTGGCGTTGGTTAGCGCTAGGGTAGAAGTGTAGGGAACAGCTCCAGGCATATTGGCCACGCAATAATGCACTACATCATCGATGACGTAGGTAGGGTTTTCATGCGTAGTAGGCTTGCAGGTTTCAATACATCCACCCTGGTCTACTGCCACATCCACCACTACGGCACCCTTTTTCATGTCCTTCAACATTTCTTTGGTGATCAAGTGAGGAGCTTTGGCTCCAGGAATCAACACTGCACCAATAATTAGGTCAGCTTGCTTGATCTGCTCCCGAATGTTGAACTCATTAGACATCATGGTCTTTACGTTGGCAGGCATCACATCTGCTAGGTAGCGCATTCTAGGAAGAGACAAATCCATGATGATTACGTCTGCACCCAATCCAGCAGCCATCCAGGCAGCCTGAGTACCTACGATGCCACCGCCAAGAATAAGAACTTTTGCAGGAAGCACACCTGGTACACCTCCCAATAAAATCCCTCTTCCTCCAAGCGGCTTTTCTAGGTAGTTGGCTCCTTTTTGGATGGCCATTCTTCCTGCTACTTCTGACATGGGAACAAGTAGGGGTAGGCTTCGATCGGCTTTTTCAACCGTTTCATAGGCCAAGCAAATTGCTTTACTCGCCACCATTGCCTTGGTCAAAGGCTCATAGGAAGCAAAGTGAAAGTAAGTAAATAGAAGTTGATTCGGCTTGATCAACTTGTATTCTGATTCAATCGGCTCTTTCACCTTCATGATCATTTCCGCAATTTGGTAGGTAGCTTCGATGCTTGGTAGCAAGCTAGCTCCAACGGCGCTGTAGTCTTGGTCAGAAAAACCACTTCCAAGTCCTGCACTTTGCTGAACATAAACTTGATGGCCTCTTTTGATTAATTCTTTTGCACCCGCAGGAGTGAGGGCAACTCGGTTTTCGTTGTTTTTGATTTCCTTAGGAACACCTATAATCATGGCTAAGTTGATTTGGATTTATACTCGTGCCGCAAAGATAGGAATCAAAATACGTTTGAGCAGCTAGGTTTGAAATACTATTTGGCAGGTATTCTGTTTTTAATGAATTTTCAAAAGTTTATTCCTTTTTAACCAATTAACCCCCACTAAATTTTAAAAATGAAGGGATTCTGAAAAAATCTTTTGATTTTTTTTTAAAATGATGCAAAAAATCAACACCAAATAATTCAAAAGATTACTCATCTAAAAAATTGTATTTAACTAAAAATAAAGAATAATATTTGGTTATTTTTAATAATTACTAAAAATACCAAATTTTAAATGGGTAAATACTTCGATTAAAATTTGCACATCCACAGTTAATGTCTATTTTTGACAGGCTTTTATAAACCCAAATAGTAACGATTGGATAATTCAACCTATGGCGGGAAAATCTCAAGATAAAGTGCAGGAGGGGTACAGCATCCAGCAGAACCAGGTTTTAGAGGACTTCAGATGGGCATTAACGAGTAGACATGCTTCCTTAATGGGAAGGAAAGAGGTGTTTATGGGAAAGGCCAAATTTGGAATTTTTGGAGATGGCAAGGAGCTTGCCCAAGTAGCCATGGCTCGAGCCTTTCAAAAGGGAGATTTTAGAGCAGGTTACTACCGAGATCAAACCTTTATGATGGCCTTGGGTGAATTAACTGTTCAGCAGTATTTTGCGCAACTCTATGCACATACCAATGTAGAAGCAGATCCTGCCAGCGCCGGGCGTTTAATGAATGGGCATTTTGCTACCAGATTTCTAAACGAAGATGGAAGCTGGAAATCCTTGACTTCTCAATACAATGCCGCAGCGGATGTTTCACCAACAGCTGCTCAAATGCCCAAGCTCTTGGGTTTGGCTTTTGCCTCCAAACTTTTCAGAAACAACAAGGGATTGAAGGATCTGACTGATTTTTCAGTCAATGGCAATGAGGTTGCCTGGGGAACCATTGGAAATGCCTCGACTTCAGAGGGTATGTTTTTTGAAACCATGAATGCTGCAGGGGTACTTCAAGTGCCGATGGTTGTTGCTATTTGGGATGATGGATTTGGGATTTCTGTTCCACAAGAATTTCATACTACTAAAGGAAGTATTTCAGAAGCATTGCTTGGTTTCCAACGCACCGACACCGAAAAAGGATTTGAAATTTTACGCGTAAAAGGTTGGGATTACGAAGGCTTAATGCAAGCATTTGAGTCTGCAGGACAATTGGCAAGAGAATCTCATGTTCCGGTCCTTCTGCATGTGGAAGAGATGACCCAGCCCCAAGGCCATTCTACCTCTGGTTCGCATGAACGATACAAGAGTAAGGAACGATTGCAATGGGAAAACGATTGGGATTGCATTCTTAAATTCAAGGAATACATCATCTCTTCGGGATATGCTACTATAGATCACCTAGATGAGATTGAGGCAGCGGTAAAAGTTGAGGTGAAGCGACAGAAAGATGCTGCTTGGGCTGCATTTTCTGGAGAAATTAAATCAGAACTTGAAGAGGTGCTTTCGCTGATTCGAAGTACAGCCGAAAAATCTTCCCGTAAGGTCCTATTGATTCAACTTGCGGATGATTTGAAAAAAACCATCAACCCAATTCGTAAAGATGTAGTTAGCACGGTTAGAAAGGTTTTGTTTTTGATTCGCGCTGAGGGAGAAGGGATCAAAAAAGAATTGAAGGACTGGTATATCCAGCATCAGGAGAAAAATTTCGACCGATACAATAGTCATTTGTATAGTCAAACTGAGGATGCAGTTTCTCAGGCTCAAGTTATTCCTGCTCAGGTAAATGAGAATTCACCCATGGTGGATGGTCGTGAGATTTTACAAGCATTTTTTGATTATTCGCTCGAGCACAATCCTCGATTCTTTGCTTTTGGGGAAGATGTAGGTAAAATCGGCGATGTCAATCAGGCATTTGCAGGCCTTCAAGCAAAATATGGAGAATGGCGCGTGATGGACACCAGCATTAGAGAGTGTACCATCATTGGTCAAGGCATTGGAGCTGCTATGCGAGGTCTCCGTCCGATGGCAGAAATCCAGTACCTAGATTACCTTCTTTATGCCATTCAACTGCTCTCTGATGATTTGGCTACGTTGACCTACCGAACCAAAGGAGGCCAAAAAGCTCCTTTAATTGTTCGTACCAGAGGACATCGCCTGGAAGGTGTTTGGCATTCTGGATCTCCAATGGGCATGATTTTATCCAGCCTAAGGGGAATGATCGTTTGCGTGCCAAGAAACATGACACAAGCAGCAGGGATGTATGCTGCCCTTCTGCAGTCCGATGAACCTGCTTTGGTGATTGAATGCTTGAATGGGTATCGACTAAAAGAACAAATGCCTCAAAATATTGGGCAATACACGGTACCTATGGGGATTCCAGAAGTTCTCCGGGAAGGAAATGATTTAACGGTAGTCACCTACGGCAGCATGTGCCGAATTGTGATGGATGCAGCCGCTGAACTTGCGGAAATTGGACTATCCTTGGAAGTGATTGATGTGCAAACCTTACTTCCCTTCGATACGCAAGGCATTATTGGCAATTCAATTCAAAAAACCAATCGGGTTCTCTTTGCTGATGAAGATGTCCCTGGAGGAGGTTCTGCCTTTATGTTGCAGCAAGTATTGGATAATCAAAACGTGTATTCCTATTTGGATGCGGCTCCACAAACCTTGGCAGCCCAAGCGCATCGTCCTGCTTACTCCACGGATGGGGATTATTTCTCAAAGCCTAGCGTAGAGGATGTGGTAGAGAAAGTGTATCAGATCATGCACGAATCCAATCCGAAAAAATATCCAGCCTTGTAAACAAAAAAAGCTAGTTTAAACTAGCTTTTTTTATTTCCGAGTGATCTGCTTGAGGGTCAATGAATTACTTGAAACTTCATTTGATCGATTGAGCGCACGGTCTTGGATTTGTACATCTATCCGTAGCGTATCGGTTCTAAAGATGGACTCCCATCCTGAGGAAAGCATGCGGTAGGTGATTTTTCCTTCTACTGCCTGACCGATTTCTGTGGTCAAGATTCTCGGAAATCTTCCATTGAACGTGGTGTAGAATGGCGGGTCTTGCCATCTGAATTCCCTGAATTGTCCGTTTCGCTTGATGAAGAAGCGAACAAAAATATTGTATTGGTTGTCGTTTTTTTCAACCCAGAGCGTGTCCTTGAAGATGGTATTATTTACAATGGGATCAATGACCCAATCGATGGGATTGTAACGCGGAGCGGTAGTTGGCCTTCTAGAGTAGGTAATAAAGTTTCCAGCGGCATCTTTTTTGTAAATGAGTGGGTTGAAAGGGGGGTTGATGTCAGTCGCCGACAATCCCAAATCTCCTTCAGCATCTTTAAAGTTGAGAGTTAACAGCAAAGAATCTTGTCCAGGTGTTCCTACATATTCCAAACTCGAAAATTCAATTTCAGGCGTACTCGGAAAATTCTCTGGTGGGCTGATACAGGAGTATCCCAACAGAGCAAAACCAAACAATAAGTAAGAATAGTTTTTCAAACGCATGGATGAAGGTACATTTACATTTCGAAACTAGGTAAGAGCACCGTAAGGAGAGCCCAAGATATAAAACGATGCAGGAATTTAAAAGTTTTTCAAAAAGGTTGGAAACCTTGACTTTGGATCAGTTTGAAGATTTTGCACTTGAATTGGTTCAGTTTCAAGCTCAAACTAACCCCATTTACGGGGCTTACCTGCAAGCTAGAAAAATTAATCCTGCGGGCATCCAAAAACTCGAAGATATCCCTTTTTTGCCGATTCAATTTTTCAAAGATGCCTCCGTTTTCTGTGGCAGCACCGATGCGATCACGCAAACTTACAGTAGTAGTGGCACTACAGGGACCATTACCAGCAAACATTTGCTTTGGTCCGAGGAATTTTACCTCGATCATGCGCAGCGCTTATTTGAAAAAGAGTATGGTTCCTTATCGGATTTTCACGTGCTAGCTTTGCTGCCTGCATACTTGGAACGGCCAGGAAGTAGCCTAGTCGCTATGGCCAGTCATTTCATTCGTAAAAGTAATTCTGATGCCTCTGGTTTTTACTTGTATAACCAAGAGGAGCTCCTGCAGCAGCTAGGCACTCTTGCCCATGGAGATCGAAAAGTACGTCTTTTGGGAGTGACATTTGCGCTCTTGGATTTGGCTGAATCCTCAGCAGTTTTTG
>CANHCD010000157.1 GCA_947458795.1 Cyclobacteriaceae bacterium
CTCCAAGCTAGGTACGCTTAGACACCACAATTTGCCTGCTTAGGCCTTTGTTTCTAGCAATTTTCTATCTTTAGGGCCAAATATCGGGTATGAACTATAGGAATAAAGTGGTACTTATCACTGGAGCCACCTCAGGAATAGGAGAGGCCTGTGCGGCTGCCTTTGGTGCAGCAGGTGCCAAACTAGTCATCACAGGAAGAAATCCACAAAAGCTTGAGGATTGTGCAGCTCAGTTGCGCGCCAAAAACTATCCCGTACTTCCTATCCTAGCTGATGCAGGTTCAGAAGCCGACAACCGTCGCATGGCCGAGGAAACGCTTGCGCACTATGGTCAGCTAGATATCTTGGTCAACAACGCAGGAATCTCCATGCGGGCCTTATTTCAGGACCTGGATCTGGACGTGTTTCGAAAGGTGATGGATACTAATTTTTGGGGAACTGTCTATGCAACCAAGTTCTGTTTACCCGCCATTTTGGCTTCCAAGGGCTCTATTATTGGGATTTCCTCCATCAATGGCTATCGGGGTACGCCTGCACGCACTGCCTATTCGGCAAGTAAGTATGCGATGAATGGATTTTTTGAGTCGTTGCGTACTGAGGTCATGAAAAAGGGAGTTCATGTGCTCGTGGTCGCTCCTGGATTTACCAGTTCCAACATCCGAAATACTGCTTTAACTGCCTCAGGGGCTTCACAAGGAGAATCCCCACGCGACGAATCCAAGATGATGACTTCCGAAGAAGTGGCAAACCACATTCTCCGGGCCACCTGGAAAAGAAAACGTGACCTGGTACTTACTGCACAAGGAAAGCTGGCGGTGTTTTTAAACAAATGGATTCCAGGAATCCTGGATGGCATCGTGTACAATCAGATGGCCAAGGAGAAAGACTCCCCTTTCACCTAATTCCAGGTATCAGCCATCAATTGTAGCCTACTAGTCGGTATACGACCAGACCAATCCATTCTTTTACCAACAGTTGCCAACTAGATATCGCCCCTGGACCTGGATAAAGGAGCGATGGGAGATCATACTTAACATCGTGGCTGTAGTAATCTACTGGAAAGGGGATGGTGTTGAGCCCTACTTTGTCAAAGCATTTTTTCGATCGAGGCATGTGAAATGCTGAAGTAATCAGCACAAACTCTTGCTCGATATCGATCCCCTGTTTTTCCAAAAATTCTTTGGTAAAAAGTGCATTTTCTCGGGTATTCACACTTTTTTCTTCAATTAGAATGTCGGTCTCCGGCATACCCGTCATGATCAAAAAGCGCTTGAGTAATTCCGCCTCGCTGCTGGAATTTGTTGGATTCAAGCCCTGGCCTCCAGTAATGAGGATTTTCTTGATCTTGCCCATGCGGTAGAGCTGTAAGGCCTGCGTGATGCGATCTGCCCCTCTTCCAAAGAAGGTCCGGTCTGAAGTGGTTTTGTTCAAGTTGGTGACTCCAGTCAGGACAATGCCGATTTCAGAGGGAGGAATTTCATCAAAGGATTTGTAAGGTGGTTCCCAAGCGAGTAGCGCTAGATTGGAAAGAAAAGGATTGGAAAATAAGAGAAGAAGCACAATTCCTGCTCCTAGGATTTTTCTTCCGGTGGACTTGGGCGTGAAAAAGAAAGCGGCTAGCAGGAATAGAATGACCAAGGTAAGTGGCATAGCCAAAAAACTTAGGAATTGAGAGAAGTAGAAAAACATAGTTGCTGGGGTTGAATGCTAAAAACTGAAATCCAATGGCGAGCAGTTCTTTCTGACTCTTTCCGCTTCATTACTTGCCGCAAGATTTTTACCCTTCAAAAGTGCATATTTTTATTTTTTGTTCGTAAAAATTTGCTGTAGAAAGCTAATTTTGAATATGCCTTCAGACCAGCCCAACCTCATTCCTTTTTTAGAAAAATTAGCCGCTCAATTGGACGGTTCGCTCCACTGGGATTTACTTACACAAACCTTGTATGCAACGGATGCATCCGTGTATCGGGAGGTTCCTTTGGCAGTAGCTTTTCCCAAAACGGAAAAAGACATACAGCGATTGATTCAATTTGCTACGGATAATGGTACCTCCTTGATCCCACGAACGGCAGGAACTTCACTAGCAGGGCAATGTGTGGGCAACGGAATCGTGGTAGATGTGTCTACGCATTTCAACCAAATCCTTGAACTAAATGCAGAAGAGCGTTGGGTTCGGGTACAGCCGGGGGTAGTTCGTGATGAGCTCAATCGGTATTTAAAGCCTTATGGCTTATTCTTTTCCCCCATTACCTCTACCGCCAATCGTGCGATGATTGGAGGGATGGTGGGCAACAACTCCTCAGGAACTACTTCTATCGTGTATGGCGTCACCCGTGACAAGGTAATTTCATTAGATACTATCCTCAGCGATGGAAAAAAGGTGGTTTTCCAAGCCCTCTCTCCTGAGGATTTTAAGCAAAAGTGTGGACAAAAAGATTTGGAGGGAATGCTCTACCGGCAGGCCTTTGAGGAGCTAAGCCTTCAAGAAGCTCGGGAAGAAATACATGCCCAGTTTCCTAAAAAATCCATCCATCGACGCAATACAGGCTATGCAGTGGATGAACTTTTAAAATCTTCCCAATTTGAAGGAACAGCGGATTTCAATTTCTGCAAGCTTTTAGCCGGTTCAGAGGGTACTTTGGCGGTGACTACGGAGATTAAAATTAGCCTTGATCCGCTACCAGATCCCATAGAAATCGTGGTTGCGGCACATTTTGAAAGCATTCACGAGAGTATGAAATCTGCTCAGGTGGCCATGAAGCATTCCGTGACGGCAGTGGAGTTGATGGACAAAATCATATTGGACTGCACCAAGGAAAGCATCGAATATTCCAAAAACCGCTACTTCGTGGAGGGGGATCCCAAAGCCCTACTCATGATTGAGTTTAGAGGGAAGACCCTGGAGGAAGCTATGGCAAAGGGCGAAGCCTTGATTGCTGACTTGAAGGCTGCTGGCTATGGCTATGCTTATCCGATCATTGAACCCGAGAAAGTGGCTTCTGCTTGGGCGCTTCGAGCGGCTGGACTAGGCTTGCTTGGGAATATTCCTGGCGATCCCAAGGCGGTGGCCTGTATCGAAGATACGGCGGTGGACATCACTGATTTGGCAGATTACATTGATGAGTTGGATGGGATTTTGGCAGGTTTTAATCAAAACCCTGTGCATTATGCCCATGCGGGGGCAGGAGAGATCCACATGCGGCCCATTCTGGACTTGAAAAAAGCCGAAGATGTGGAGGAGTTTTACCAGATTTCCCTTGCATCTGCCCAATTAGTCAAGAAATACCAAGGTTCGCTATCCGGAGAGCATGGGGATGGCCGCGTACGTGCTGCCTTTATTCCGATGATGGTGGGAGAAAAAAATTACCAGCTCTTCCGACGCATTAAGTATACCTGGGATCCAAAAAATATCTTCAATCCAGGTAAGATTGTGGATGCCGCCCCGATGAACCAGTTTCTCCGCTACGAGGTAGGGATGCATACGCCGGATCCAGAGACGGTTTTTGATTTTTCAGCAGCCGGAGGGATCTTGAGATTGGCAGAGAAATGCAATGGCTCGGGCGATTGTCGCAAGCTGCCTGGTTCAGGAGGCACCATGTGTCCTTCCTTTATGGCTACTCGCAACGAGCGGGATTCCGTCCGTGGCAGAGCAAATACGCTACGCGAGTTTTTGACGCTGGACAAAAAGGAAAATGCCTTTGATCACCCCGAAATCAAGGAGGCGCTAGACTTGTGTTTGAGTTGCAAGGGTTGCACGGCAGAGTGTCCATCCAATGTGGACATGTCCAGCATGAAGGCGGAATTCTTGTATCAATACCAAAAGACGCATGGAGTATCACTTCGATCTAGGGCTTTTGCGTACATCAATGACTTAAATCGTTTGGGGTCATTGGTTCCGGTGGTTTCCAATTTTTTCTTGACCAACTCGTTTACTGGAGGTCTGTTAAAGTCATTTTTAGGGGTGGCCCCAAGTCGAAACCTGCCTGAAATCAGTTCGGTCAGCTTGCGGGCTTGGTATAATAACAACTATGCCGCCCTTCCTGCTCCAGCCAAGATGATCAAGACGGTATATTTTTTCGTAGATGAGTTTACAAATTACAACGATACCCAAATCGGGATCAAGGCCATCTCCTTGCTTAAAAAATTAGGCTATGAGGTCAAGGTAGTCGATCACGAGGAGAGTGGGCGTTCTGCCCTCTCCAAAGGATTGCTGCTCAAGGCAAAAAAACATGCAGAAGCCAATGTGCGCATTTTTGAAAACTTAATTGATGGCAACAGTCCATTGATTGGCTTGGAGCCTTCAGCGATTTTAGGATTCCGTGACGAGTACCCACGCATTGTGGGTCCAGAATGGGTGGAAGGAGCCAAAAAGCTCAAGTTTCACGCGCAGCTAATCGATGAATTTTTGGGTAAGGAAGTTGCCGCAGGCAATATCAAGTCTGAAGAATTCACCACGCAAGCACAAAAGATCAAGTTGCACGGACACTGCCACCAAAAGGCGCTTTCATCACTGAGTTGGACGCAAAAGATTCTTTCAATCCCGGCTAATTATGTCGTAGAAACGATCCCTAGTGGTTGTTGTGGGATGGCTGGCTCCTTTGGCTACGAGGCGGAGCATTTTGCCGTATCCCAGCAAATCGGTGAGCTGGTCTTGTTTCCTGCAGTTCGAAAGGCGGAGGCAGATACCTTGATTGCAGCACCGGGCACTTCCTGTCGTCATCAAATCAGTGATGGTACAGGAAGGAAGGCCTTGCATCCGATTGAGATCCTTTGGGATGCCTTGAAGCGCTAAAAGACGGGCGTCCCCATCCAACTTTCTTCTTTTTCAGAAGACTGACAATTCTTGTCAAATTACAATCTTCCAAAAGGGATTGCGTCTGGACTTGGCTATATTCGAGTTCAATTTTTTTCTATGGCAAAACCCTTTCTACTCTACAGGTCCTCGGCAGGTTCGGGTAAGACCTATACGCTCACATTAGAATACCTGAAGTTGGCACTGAAAAATCCCAAGTCAGGGTACCGACAAATTTTGGCAGTAACCTTCACCAATAAGGCTACGCAAGAGATGAAGGAGCGAATTGTGGAGGTTTTGGAGCGCTTGAGTAGGGAGGTAAGGCCTGGTGAATCCTTGGATGATGAACTGATGGATCACCTAGACTTTGATGCAGAGCAGTTGATGTTTCGCGCTCGCGCCACGCTGCTACATATTCTACATGGTTATGGACATTTTGCAGTAAGCACCATTGATTCTTTTTTTCAAAAGGTTATCCGCTCCTTTGCTCGAGAGATGGACTTGCAAGCCAAGTTTGATGTGGAGATGGATACCGATGCGGTATTGGACAAACTCGTAGATCGGATTGTAGAAAAGGTGGCAGATGATCCTGCTTTAAAAAACTGGTTGATTGTTTACGCGGAGGAACTGCTATTGGATGGAAAGTCCTGGGACATTCGAGTTGGGATAAAGGGCCTGGGTAAAGAGATTTTTCAGGAGCGGTTTAAGGC
>CANHCD010000158.1 GCA_947458795.1 Cyclobacteriaceae bacterium
AATAGAAAAATATGAGGGTTTTGCGTAGCAAATTTCTAAAGCTGATGAATCCTTTGGTTTACCATTGGTCATTTTTTTTGGAAAGAAGGCTTCCTTTTTTGTAGTTTAAAGTTTCAAACTAGGCTTCACATGACACCAAAAATCCTAAGTACACTCGCACTCCTGCTCGGAGTTTCCTTTGTGACTGTTGCACAAAAGAAATTTACACCCAAACAAATTGAAGCCCTCAAAACTGAAGTAGCTCAAGTAGTTCAAGCCAACCACAAGCAAAGCCAGGTGATGGTGGACAAGGTATTTAGTTTTGCGGAACTAGGATTTCAGGAAGTAGAATCCTCTAAGTACTTGACTGGCATTTTGGAAAAGCAAGGCTTTAAGATTGAGCGGGGAATCTCTGGGATTCCTACGGCTTGGTTTGCCACCTGGTCCAATGGTCCAGGGCCAGTGATTGCGCTAGGTTCTGACGTGGACAATATCCCAAAGGCCTCTCAATATCCAGGCGTAGCATTTCACAAACCCATGGTTGAAGGAGCTCCGGGGCACGGGGAAGGACACAATGCAGGAATTCCACTCAATATCACTGCAGCACTTGCGGTAAAGCAAATCATGGAGCGGGAGCAGATTGGTGGTACGCTCATTCTTTGGCCAGGCATCGCCGAGGAGCTGGTGGCAGCCAAGGCCTGGTTTGCCCGTGACGGCAAGTTTGACGGCGTAGACCTGTGTATTTTTACCCACGTGGCCAATAACCTTGGTGTGAGTTGGGGACAGGCAACAGGTACAGGTTTGATTTCGGTAGAATATACCTTTGCTGGCGATGCAGCGCATTCCGCAGGTGCCCCTTGGAGAGGTAAAAGTGCTGCCGATGCCACGGAACTGATGAACATCGGTTGGAATTACAAAAGAGAACATTTACATCCTTTGAAGCGATCACATTCCATCATCACTGACGGGGGAGATCAGCCCAATGTGGTGCCTTCGCAGGCCTCCATCTGGTACTATTTCCGAGACGTCAACTATACTGGTATCATGGATATGTATGCCCAGGCCAACGACATCGCAAAGGGAGCGGCTTTGATGACTGGAACCAAGATGACCTCCAAAGTATTGGGTACCGCTTGGCCAAGGCATTTCAATAAGGTGATTGCAGAAAAGATGTACCAAAACATCCAGAAGGTAGGGCTTCCTACCTGGGATGAGCAGGACCTTAGCTTGGCCAAGGCAGTACAACGTGAGCTTGGTGCCAAGGAAGAGGGGCTAGCCACCACCTTGGACGAACTGGGTGTGCCGCTGAAGGAACCGGTATCTGGAGGTTCTGACGATATCGGGGATGTGTCTTGGGTAGTCCCAACGGTGACTCTGCGCTTTCCTTCCAATATCCCAGGGCTTCCTGGTCACCACTGGAGCAATGCCATTGCTATGGCTACCCCAATTGCACACAAGGGCGTGACTGCTGGTGCAAAGGCGGAGGCAATGACTATTTTGGATTTTCTATTGCAGCCCGAATTGGTGACTCAGGCTTGGGATTATTTCAAGAATGTGCAAACCAAGGAGGAGACTTACAAGCCCATGATCACCAAGGAAGATGCACCACCGATTTATTTGAACCGAGACATCATGAACCGTTTCCGTCCTGAATTGGAGAAGTTTTACTACGACGAAACGAAGTACGGATCTTATTTGGAGCAGCTGGGGGTAACTTACCCGACGATCAAAAAAGACTAAGTCCTTTCCTACAGCTCTTTCTATTTTTTTTACATGGAAACGAATCTCCCTTTTCAGCTCCGCGAGGCCAGCCTTGCGGAGCTGCTTTGGGTACACGAACGGATTCCGGAGTTTCCGGGAAAAGCTTCCTTGGATTTTTACACAGAGCGGCTGAAGCATCGCCTTCATTTAGCTTTGGTAGCAGAAAAGGAGGGAGAGCTTTTGGGTTTTAAAGTGGGCTATCAAAGTGACAAGCCGGATACTTTTTATTCCTGGATGGGAGGCGTGAGACCTGAGTTTCGTGGAAAAGGAATTGCAACTTCCTTGGCGGAGGAGCAGGAACGATGGGCCAAAGCACAGGGATTTACCGCCGTATTTTTCAAGACGCGCAACCGCTTTCCCGGGATGATTCAGTTTGGGGTAAAGCGCGGATTTAAGATAGTGGATCTTTATCCCAAAGGAGGGCTGGAGGATTACCGAATTGTAATGCACAAGGACTTGTAGCAGATTCATCTTCAAAAAAATGCTTGAGGTACTTAACAATTTCGTACTTGGTACTTAGTACTTGGTACTTCGTACTTCTTTCTTTTTCTTTCAAATTTACCGCTTACCTTTGCCATCCTACTAGCGGTCGAATCACCCGCTTTACCAAAAATTCAAATGACAACACAACAATTGGTAGCCTCAGGGTTACAGCTTCCACTCATGGAAGCTTTTTACACCATCCAAGGAGAAGGACGATTTTCTGGCCACGCAGCCTATTTCATACGGCTAGGGGGCTGCGATGTGGGTTGCGTTTGGTGTGATGTAAAGGAAAGTTGGGAGGCGGGCAAGTGGCCGATCCTACCCATCGAAAAAATTGTAGATGATGCCCTTTCTTATCAAGGCAGGCTGGTAGTAATTACCGGCGGTGAACCTCTGCTGTACGATTTAGAGCCTTTGACGCAGTTATTGAAGTCCAAGGGATTCAGTACACACTTGGAAACATCCGGTGCGCATCCCTTTTCAGGTGATTTTGATTGGGTGTGTTTTTCTCCTAAGAAATTCAAAAAGCCTCATCCCTCCATTTATGAAGTGGCAGATGAGCTTAAGGTGGTAGTGTATCATCCGAGTGACATAGCTTTTGCTGAAGAGCACGCGACGCAAGTAGGTTTGGGCTGTGAACTTCGACTGCAGCCCGAGTGGAGCAAGGCCTCTGAGCGCCTTCCTGAGTTGATCGACTTTATAAAAAATAACCCAAACTGGAAAATTTCGTTACAAACACATAAATTTATGGATATCCCTTAAGTCCATGTCTAAATTCGCTTTGGTCTTTTTTCTGATGTTATTGGCTTTTTCAGCCGAGGCACAGACCTATTCAGTGACGGATGGCAGGGCGATTAAATTTTTTCAAGAGGGGGAGAATTTACTTTACCTCAAACGGTATCCCGAGGCCTTGCAGAAGTATCAGGCCGCTTGGGAACGTTCAACAACTTTTTTTGAAGCCTACCAAAAGGGAACTCAACTACTCATTACACAAGGAAAGCTGACCGAAGCGGAGGCCCTTATCGGTAAAGGCAAATCAGCAATGCTGCCCGTAAAGAATCAATACGCAGTCGATTTTGCTTGGCTGCTCACCAGCATTTATTTGAAGCAAGGTCGATTTGAAGAGGCTTCCAAAGAATTCCAATCTGTGGAGCAAGGTGCAACCCAAGGATTTAAAAACGGGACTTACTTCCTAGAAATGAAGGCGAAGGTTGATTTTGTGCGTAAGCAGCTACCCCTAATCCTAAACATTGAAAAGGAGATACTGCCTTCCCCATTGAATGGCTTTGCACTACAATATTTCCCAGTGTTGACGGCGGACGGAAAACAGTTGTTCTTTACCAGAAGAGGAGGTACTACAGCTCTTGACAAGGAGGATATCTACATCTCTCAGGCGGAATCCTCAAAAATCTGGACTGCTCCTCAAAGTGTTTCTACCCAAATCAATTCTTCTTACAACGAAGGAACCTGCTCGGTGACTGCAGACGGCAATTTTTTGATTTTTACCTCCTGCGATTCCCCAGATAGCCAGGGGAGCTGTGACTTGTACAGTGCGGAAAAAGTAGGGGGAGAATGGCAAGCGCCCAAGAATATGGGCACTAAAATCAATTCTTCTTCCTGGGATTCTCAGCCTTCACTTTCTGCAGATGGGCGCATGTTGTTTTTTTCTTCAGATAGAAGGGGAGGTTTTGGAGGTAACGACATTTGGTACGCGTCTCGAAAAGCCGATGGCACCTGGTCTGAATCAAAAAACATGGGCGCGCCAATCAACACCCCAAAAGATGAAATTTCTCCTTTCTTATTTTTCAACAATGAAACCTTATTTTTTGCTTCCGATGGACACTTAGGTTTGGGGGGTATGGACATTTTTTTGTCGCGCATTTCAAAAGGGGGATTTCAGGAGCCGGAAAACTTAGGGCTACCTATCAATGATCATTCAGATCAAGTAGCGTTGTTTATTACCGCACAAAAGGATTACGCATACTATTCGGAATTGACGATGGGTAATGGCCAAAATGACAGGGCCTACCTGTACCGATTTAAGTTCCCCAAAGAAATTGAAATTGGGGAAAACTTGACGGTTACGGGTGGGCAAGTGGTTCATTCCAAAACAGGGGAGCCAATTTCGGCAAGTCTTTCCTTGGTTTCCTTGTCCAATGACAGTACCCGATATCAGTTTCAGTCCAACGGAGCGGATGGTTCCTTTTTGATGTTGTATCCCGGGGAAGATGCTGCAGGGCTCTATGTCGAGAAGAAAGGCTTCTTGCCTAAGATTTACAATGTGGATCGAGATTCCATCAAAAATGTAAAAGACTTGAAAGTGGAATTGATTCCTATTGCCTCAGGAGAAGAATTTGTATTTGAAAATGTATTTTTTGGTTTTGATAGTTTTGAACTGAAGCAGGAATCCTTGAGTTCGCTCCGCCGCCTCGATCGCTTTTTAAAAGACAATCCTAAGGTAGCTATCTTGATTACGGGTCATACTGATAATTTGGGTTCGGATGAGTATAACCTAAAACTAAGTTTACAACGAGCGCAAAGTGTTCAGAACTACCTACTAAAAGCGGGGATCAAGTCGGATCGGATAAAAGTAGTTGGTAAGGGGTTTCGAGAGCCGATGGTTCCCAATAGCAGTCCGTCCAATCAAGCACTAAATCGCAGAATTACGGTGTCTGTTCAGTAAATAGATGAAAATTTTATAAAATCTACAATTAGAATAGAAGATTAATATAAAATTAATCTATATATACTCCTATTTTTTCAAAATTCATTTTTGAATTAAAGTCTATAGAACACTGCTAAGCTGACCTCGAGCCCACTTTAAGTGCTAAGCGAAAAAAGAGACAAAAATGGAAGGGTCTACCAAAATTGTAATTTTTTTATCCGCTCATCCTTTATTTTTTCCAAATTGTTAAAAAAAAATTCAAAAAATTAACTTTTGTTAACATTGAGAAAATCCAAATAATGAGGTGTTTGTGTTTCCTAAGGTTCTCTAAACAACATTATATTTGGAATTCTTATAAATAACCAATTTTTAGACTAATCAAAGGTTTAAACTTTTCCCTCTTTTTGGTGTAGTGCATTTGAGTTATTCCATTATTAGGGATAATATTGAGTTTATAAAACTAAAAATTAACCAATATGAGGAAAATTTTACTTCTAGGACTCATGCTGTTTTTGGTAAATGCAGTCGCATTTTCTCAAGGCCGTGTGATCACCGGTACCGTCACTTCCACAGAAGATGGTTTGGGCGTACCAGGTGCAACAGTTCT
>CANHCD010000159.1 GCA_947458795.1 Cyclobacteriaceae bacterium
ACCAATTTTTTGTACTCTTTTTTCTCAAGTAAGCTGGCAATGGATTCGCCTTCTTGTTGAAGTACTACTTCCAAGTCTTGGTAAAAGGCAAATTGCTGAAGACTTTCAATAAAATTCTGTGTAAAGCCATTTTTCGCCAAATCTCCATCGGTCTCCAAAAAAGAAAAAAGATCCTTGAACATACGACTGGCAGCACCGGAGGCAGGAACAAATTTGACGATATCCAATTCAGCAGCTTTCCGCTGAAAATAACTTTGGTAATGCTGGACCTGGGTTTCTTCCCAAACCTGTATCCCTCGTGCTGGCGTAGCTGGGCCTACCAAACTCAAAAACGGAAAACCCTGCTTGAAGCTTTCCAACTGCAGTTGTACAACGTCAACTTTCTTGTCTAAGGCGGTGATTTTTTGGGAGAGGGTAGCGTCCATGGCTAGTTGTTTTGGAAAAGGCTTAGAATTTCAAGGTAATTTACTTTTAGCAAAAGCTCAACACTTCTCCCCATTTATTCGGCTTTATCCAACAGCAATTGATTCCATAAGTTGAAATCGTATGGGATCGCCTACTTTTTTCTGGGCCAATTGAGATTGCCCCTCCTCAGAAAGATGCAAGATTCGAGGATAGCCCCCAGTTACCCCAGCATCTCGCATCAATACGATGATTCTTCCTCCAGGGGTCAGCTGCACTGTTCCTGGAAAAACCGGGTTGGTCGGGAGATCCTCCAGTTGATTGGGAATAAGTTCTTCCAACTGAATTCCCATACGATTGCTGAATTTGGAGAGGTGGAAGGTGCTTGTTTGGATTTGATGCTGTTGTTCGGCCGATAAAAGACTCCAATCTGCACCTGGATAGGCTTTTATTTCTGCTGACTCAAACCAGGTAGTTCCCCATTTAGGTTTAGCCCCTATGGGAAAGGATTGAGGAAAGGAAAAATAGGATAAACAGTCATTCGAACTTCGTTTGGAAGGAAAGGTGACTGATTCAAAATCACTTCCTGATCCAAGGAACTGGTCTACCTGAAATCCGCCTTGAATGCATAGGTATAAGCGGCTACCGCTTTGAAATCCTCCCACTTCAAGGATATCAGACGCTGCAATGGAAATGATTGCAGGGTTTGAAAGTGTCTCCTGGTTTACTTTGACCACCACTCGAGCTCCAGCTAAGGAGATTTTACAGGCTTGCTCAAATTGAATCTTTAGGCCGGGTTGGGCCATTTCAAGCGCAAGGGCATTGTTTTGATTTTGTAGGAGGTGGTTTGCCCAACGGTAACTAAACTGGTCCATCGCCCCTGAAGATGGAATGCCAAATTGGGTGCCCAACATACGTCCTTCATCTTGCAAGGAGCTGCCTGGGGGGCAGCGAAGGAGTACTGCTTTTCCTTGAACTTGACTCATTTCTGCACGGATTTAGGAAGTTGCTCCTTCCAGTTATCAAATTGGGAGACGCTGATCGGTACAAACTGAATTTGATCGCCTGGCTTTGCCCAAACTGGTATAAGCTGTTTGGGATCAAAAAAGGTGAGGGGACTTCTTCCGATGATATGCCATCCGCCTGGGCTTTGCATGGGATAAACGCCCGTTTGGCTTCCACCTATGGCTACAGATCCAGGCGGAACAGCTATGGAAGGCGTACTTTTCCGAGGTGCCAAAAGCTTGGAGGAAAGCCCATTTAGGTAGAAAAAACCGGGTAAGAACCCAAAAAAATGAATTCGATAGGAGGGGGCAGTATGCAGGTGAACGACTTCAGCTAAACTCAAGTTTTTGGATTCAGCCAAAGGTGCTAAGTCATGACCAAATGCAGGGTCATAGCAAACGGGCACTTCCCAAACTGTATCCGGTAACTTGATGGGGTCAAGCTGAATATCTTTCAGAATACGAGCAAATTCCTGCTGATTTAGGAGGGTTTTCCAAACCAAACTTAGTCGAGTAAAACCCTGTCTAACTTCCACTAAGTCGGAGGAATACTGATTTTGAATATGGGTCAAATAAGCCAATTGATATCCCAGCAATTCATCGGAAGGGCTTTGGTTCCAAACCAACTCCCCTAGAATAGGACTTAGAGCTTGATAGCTTGGCTTCATGTCCAAAACCGCTTTCTAAGAATGGGTAAAAACTCCACGATAGCGGGATTTTCTTCATGAAAGCATAGGGTATCTACTTGAATCGGTAAATAAACACCATCTAAACTCAAAAGTTGGCCCTCAAAAAGCAACCTATTGACTTGAAGTTCCAGCGAGGCCACATCATGGAGCAAGGATCCTAGTTGACTTCTTGAACTTAGTAAGTAGTCTGAAGTATAAGTTCTATCCGCAAATACTTCTAGGCGAATCGAGAGTCCTTTTGCCTTTGCTTGTTTCTCTAACTGAGAATTCGGGGACACAAGCAAGGGTATTTGCGGGTAATTTTCTACTAAATAATCAGTTAGTAAATCGGCTAACTCTAAATCTCTCGCAGCATCGTTGTAAAGTGCTCCATGAAATTTAATATGGTCCTGGGTTAAATTATGGGCTTTAGCTCTTTCATTGAACCATTCCAGTTGATGGGAAATGGATTGAATCAGTTCTTCTTTTGAAATTTTGAGGGAGACCCTACCAAGATTTAGTTGATCTGGATAGGAGGGATGTGCTCCCACTTTTTTGCCATACTTTACGGCTAAGGCTAGCGAAGCATCCAAACTTTTTGGGGTCCCGAAATGCCCTCCGCATGCCAAACTGGCTACATCAATAAAAGGAAAAATTTCTTCCTCCCAGCCTATTCCCTCACCAAGGTCGCAATTGATTTGGGGTAGAAAAATTAGTTTTTTCGGAAAATGTGAATCAATCATAAAGGGTTGATCTGCTCCAAATTTAGGTTAATATCTCGACTACTCGACCATTTATTGGATCTACCACCACCCGTATCACCCCCAAGTTATCTTTCAATTTAAATACCACGACATAGTTGCCATTGGTCCAAGCCGCAACTTCTGCCTGAGTCCAATCTCCTTGAATCGATGATTTTTGTGTCGAACTTAAGGCTGTATAGGCTATGTTGCGGTAGACATCTAAAGGATCTTCAGGGGATTCAACCGAGCAGGAGAAGAGTAAAAAGCCAAGAAGTGTAAAAAGAAGGATTTGAAATTTCATAGAAGCGATGAATTACTTCTCAAATTTGAATAAAATTCCTTTCTTGACAAGTAGAAACTCAACTTTGCGGATTAAATGTCTCTGATTTCAAAACTCCCTCAAGTGGGAACGACCATTTTTACGACCATGTCTCGAATGGCGCTGGAGGAAAATGCGATAAACCTGGCCCAAGGATTTCCTGGTTTCGGTTCGGATCCTGTCTTATTGGAGTTGGTGGCCAAGTATACTCGGGGAGGATTCAATCAATATGCACCTATGTCTGGGGTATCCGAATTGAAACAAGCCTTGGCTACCAAGACTCAAGTCTCCCAAGGGTATTATCCAGATCCAGAATCGGAGGTCACCATCGTATCAGGAGCCACCGAAGCCCTTTTTGCAGCTTTTACAGCCATCGTTCATCCAGGTGATGAGGTAATTGTGCTGGAACCTGCCTACGACAGTTATGTTCCTGCAATTACCTTGAATGGAGGTGTTCCTGTATTCGTGCCTTTGCAATCGCCAGATTTTTCTGTGGACTGGACCCTAGTAGCCTCAAAAATAAGTGCCAAAACTCGCGCCATCGTGGTCAATAGTCCACACAACCCTAGTGGCTATGTTTGGAGTCATGAGGATGTGGACAATTTAGCATCCCTAGTCACACAACACGGCTTATTTGTAATCAGCGATGAAGTATATGAGCACATCCTTTTTGATGGTAAAAGTCATATTTCTTTAGGATCTAATGCTGCTTTACGGGAGAGAACCTTTGTTTGTGGCTCTTTCGGTAAAACCTTCCATGTCACCGGTTGGAAAATAGGGTATTGCATTGCACCGAAAGTGTTGAGTACTGAATTCCGAAAAGTGCACCAGTACCTAACCTTTAGTACGGTGACGCCTCTCCAATATGCGCTTGCCGAATACCTGGAAGACGCTATGAAGTACCTAGAATTGCCTGCTTTTTACCAGAAAAAGCGAGACCTGTTTTTGAAGGGACTGGCACTGACCCCATTGCAATTCCAACCTAGTCAAGGAAGCTTTTTCCAGTTGGCCACCTATGGACATCTCAGCAAAAAATCCGACTTGCTGATCGCTGAGCAGATGACTCGGCAACTCAAAGTGGCCTGTATTCCCGTATCCGTGTTTTATTCAACTGGGCAGGATCATCAAGTGCTTCGCTTTTGTTTTGCCAAAAAAGAAGAAGAGTTGGAAGAAGCCTTACTTCGAATTCAAAAAGTAGAAAGCCTTTTTTAGCTGATTTAACTATTCATTAGTAATTAGCTGTATATTAAAGCATTAAGTGTAATTCGGAAATTTAAAAGACAATGAAATATTCCCTTCTTCTCCTGTGCTTACTTGCTTTTGTGAGCGTTTCGCTTGCTCAAGAAGGGGAGTTTGAACAGTGGAAAATCAAGCGTACCGCCGAGTTGACTGGGGAAGATGGATGGCTCAATCTAGTGGGATTGATTTGGATGGAGGATCATTCTCCCTATTTAGAAGAGGTAAATGCAAGTTCCCTTGGCTTTGCAGAAAAGTCAGGTTTAGCCACGCTTGGCAAGTTTGATTTTGGACAGGATTCGGTTTGGTTTGAACCAACGGAATTGGTCCTTCAAAAGAATTCTAACTCGCCACAATCCAAGAGGATATTGGTGTATCCCATTCCTTATGGCTCCGGAGGGGCTTACTTCAAGAATTGGAAGTGGTCCATTATTCAGCGTGGTGGGAAGTACGCACTTCGTCTTCGTGACCTAAATCATCCGAACCTTAAAAATTTCACTCCTACACCCACTTTTACCTACAATCCTGCGTACCGGTTTACAGCAAAGTTGGAACCTAAATTCAACCAAACGATTGAAATCCCCAATGTTTTGGGACAACTCATTACCTGGAAGGTGGTTGGCATGCTTCATTTTGAACGTGAAGGACAAAAATTTGAACTTCTAGTTTTGGATGAGCTAGGAAAGTTATTTGTTATTTTTTCAGATGGCACAAGTGCACTGCAAACCTATCCCACAGGTCGCTACCTGTACGTGAATCCACCGGATGCTAATGGAATGACGACCCTTGATTTTAATTTTGCCTACAATCCTCCCTGTGCCTACACGGAGTTTGCTACTTGTCCCATCCCTCCCAAATCCAATCGCCTTTCAATTGAGGTGCTGGCAGGAGAAAAGATGCCTGAAGGACATGAATAAGATTTGGGCATAAAAAAAGGGGATTATCCCCTTTTTTTATTTCAATGCCTCTCGACAGAATTCCAAGCAACGCTGTACCTCTGCGACTGCATTCGAGCCAGTAGGAATTTGGTATTCCAGTTCGATTGTGGCAGGGAAGGCATATTTCTTTTTCTTCATCAGCTGCAAAACATCTCCAATAGGTGTGTCTC
>CANHCD010000160.1 GCA_947458795.1 Cyclobacteriaceae bacterium
ACCCCGTCACCGGTGGTGTTATTGCTTTCTCCGGCTTCTGGTCCTGCACCAGCACCCGCGCCCTGGCTTGCAGCATACATTTCTGTAGAAGCTGCTTCCCAAGCACTGTTTAGGTTGGCCATGGCTGCGTCGATTCCTTCTAGATTTTTAGATCCATGCGCAGACTTTAAGGCGTCCACAGCAGCGCTGATGTTCGCTTTGTTTCCTTCGGAAAGCTTGTCGCCGTATTCTTTCAGCTGCTTTTCGGTTTGGAAAATTAAGCTATCCGCTTGATTTAGTTTTTCGATGGACTCTTTCTCAAGCTTGTCTGCAGAGGCATTTACTTCTGCCTCACGCTTCATGCGCTCGATATCTTCTGCGGATAGACCAGAAGAAGCTTCGATTTTGATTTTTTGCTCCTTGCCAGTGCCCTTGTCCTTGGCAGATACATTCAAGATTCCGTTTGCATCAATGTCGAAGGTCACTTCGATCTGAGGCACACCACGCTGAGCAGGTGGGATGTCAGAAAGCTGGAATCTACCGATTGAACGGTTGTCCTTTGCCATTGGGCGCTCGCCCTGAAGGATGTGCAAGTCTACGGCTGGCTGGTTGTCTGCTGCAGTAGAGAATACTTCCGACTTCTTGGTAGGAATGGTGGTGTTGGATTCGATCAACTTGGTGAATACTCCACCCATGGTTTCAATACCAAGGGAAAGAGGAGTCACGTCTAGAAGAAGGACATCCTTCACCTCACCCGTCAATACCCCACCTTGGATAGCCGCTCCGATAGCTACTACCTCGTCAGGATTTACTCCTTTGGATGGCTTTTTACCGAAGAACTTCTCTACTTCTTCCTGGATTTTAGGGATACGGGTAGACCCGCCCACCAAGATTACTTCGTCAATGTCTGCCGCAGTCATGTTGGCATCTTTCAAGGCCTTGATGCAAGGATCCATGGATCGTCTTACCAAGGTTTCGGAAAGCTGCTCAAACTTCGATCTGCTCAAGTTCCGAACCAAGTGCTTTGGACCTGTTTGCGTAGCAGTGATGTAGGGCAGGTTAATTTCGGTAGAGGCCGAACTGGAAAGCTCAATTTTTGCTTTTTCAGCGGCTTCCTTCAAGCGCTGAAGTGCCATTGGATCTTGTCTCAGGTCGATTTGCTCTTCAATTTGGAATTCAGAAGCCAACCAGTCGATAACCACCTGATCGAAATCATCTCCACCCAAGTGTACGTCACCGTTGGTAGACTTCACTTCGAATACGCCGTCTCCTAGTTCAAGGATGGAAATATCAAATGTTCCTCCGCCCAAGTCATAGACCGCAATCTTCATGTCTATGTTTTTCTTGTCCATGCCATAAGCAAGGGCCGCTGCAGTAGGCTCGTTGATGATTCGCTTTACTTCAAGTCCGGCAATCTGTCCAGCTTCTTTAGTTGCTTGGCGCTCGGCGTCGTTGAAGTAAGCAGGTACAGTGATGACAGCTTCGGTCACGGTCTGGCCCAAGAAATCCTCTGCAGTGCTCTTCATTTTTTGAAGAATCATTGCGGAAAGTTCCTGTGGGGTATAGGAGCGGTCCCCGATTTTAACGGTTACCGTATCGTTTGTGCCTTGCTCTACTTTGTAGGAGGCGTGTTTTTTATCTGCAGAAACTTCTGAGAATTTTTTCCCCATAAATCGCTTTACGGAGGAGATGGTGTTGGCAGGGTTGGTAATCGCCTGACGCTTGGCAGGATCACCTACTTTTCGCTCGCCATTTCCATTGTCAAGAAAAGCAACGATAGAAGGAGTTGTTCTTCTTCCTTCGCTGTTTTGAATGACTACGGGCTCGTTACCTTCCATTACAGCTACGCAGGAGTTGGTAGTACCCAAATCAATGCCTATAATTTTTCCCATGTGTATGTTGGTTTTGTATGTTTTCTTTTTGAAAGACAAAGCACCTTATTCAAGGGTTATGCCATCTTGCCTTTTCGACTTTTTGGTGTCAGTTTGTCATAATAATGACTGCAACAGTCCCCTTTGGGCCTAATATTTGTCACTAAATGGGGCTTGCCGCCTGTCTTTTCTGTCATACTTCGCTGGCCCACCTACCCTTAAGGAGTTGAAAATTGGTACAGCTCCAATTTTTCCTGTAGTTTTAAGTCATGAGCAGTGCCCTTGTTCTTCAAGAAATTTACCTCTATCCCATCAAATCCTTGGGGGGAATTTCTGTTCGCCAATCTATTGTAGAAGAAAGGGGCTTTCGATACGACCGAAGGTGGATGCTGGTGGACAAAAAGGGGGATTTTGTGACCCAGAGGACCTATCCTCAATTGGCAGTCCTGCAAGTGGCACTCGGAGATGCGCAATTGGAAGTTTATTCCAAGATTGACCCCTCTCAACGAATTGCCTTTGACTTGGATTTGATTTCCCCCCAAGAGCTGTCGGTTCAAATCTGGGGAGACGAAGTGCTCGCCAGGCTGGTGTCCGACGAGGTGAGTCGTTGGTTTAGTGATTTTTTAGGGATGGCATTGGATCTCGTGGTGATGCCAGAAAGTTCCGAGCGAAAGATGGATCCCCGCTATGCGGTGCATGAGGAGTCGGTAAGCTTCGCAGATGGGATGCCCTATGTCCTAATTGGGCAGTCTTCTCTTGATGACCTAAACCAAAGATTGAATGAACCTGTGGGGATGGATCGGTTTCGACCCAACCTAGTTTTTTCAGGAGGAGAGGCTTATGCAGAAGATCAGTTTAAGGGACTCCAAATTGGCGAGGTGGGATTCCAAGTGGTCAAGCCCTGTGCCCGTTGTGTCCTGATCACCGTCAATCAGCAGACGGCAGAGAAGGGAAAAGAGCCGCTTGCTACCTTGGCTACCTACCGTACGGTAAACAATAAGGTGTACTTTGGACAAAATGCCGTCGCCTTAACTCCGGGTATCGTCCGAGTAGGCGACCCCATTCAGAAGCTGTAACCGAGTAGTTGAGATCAGAATTTTGTCAACAGTTGACGGTCGACAGACCACAGTCAATTGAATTCCAGTTAGAAAAAAGAATTAAGATTTGGATTCTAAATTTGGTTCCGAAACGTATCGGCTGTCGACAGTGGACTGTTAGCTGTTGTCAACTTTCCGCAACACATGAGACGCACTTTGAAGTACGGTCATGATTGCGGATAATCCTAAAACTCCTTTACGGTTTGAATAAATACCTTGACCATCTCGGGATCGATGTCCGGGTAGACTCCATGCCCCAAATTGGCGATGTGGCGCTTCCCGCGAAACTGCTCCATCATGTCTCGTGTCGCCTGACGCACCTGATCTGGATTGCCATACAATGCTGCAGGATCCAAGTTGCCTTGCAAGGTCTTGTGGGGACCAATAAGGGTACTAGATTCTTCAATGCCCATATTCCAGTCCAAGCCGATGGTCTCACAGGAGAGTTTGCCCAAGGCTTCTCTCGCAAAAAAGGCTCCTTTGGCAAATACCGTGACCGGCACTTCCGTGATGGCATCGCAGATCTGGGAGATGTACTTCAGCGAAAATTCTTCGTATTGCTTTGGACCCAAAATCCCTGCCCAACTGTCAAATAGCTGAACCAAGTCAGCTCCAGCACGAATCTGTGCTTTGAGGTAGTTGATCGTGGAATCGGTGATCAGCTGCAAGAGTTGGTGCGAAAATACAGGGTCACGGTACAATTTTTCCCGGGAAAGGGAGAAGGTTTTGCTGCCACTGCCTTCGACCATGTAGGCAAAAATCGTCCAGGGAGCTCCAGCAAATCCAATTAGCGGCACTCGGCCGTTTAGGTTTTTCTTGGTGATCTGAATGGCATCCATCACGTATTGCAGGTCGTTGTCTCCTTCGGCTACGCGCAATTTTTTAAGATCCGCTGCGGAGCGTACGGTTTGGGGAAACCAAGGTCCTCGCTTCTCCACCATCTCATAGGGCAAGCCCATGGCTTCAGGGATGACCAGGATGTCTGAAAAAATAATGGCAGCATCTACTCCAAGCAGGTCTACAGGCTGAATAGTCACCTCGGCAGCAAGCTCAGGCGTTTGTGCCAGCTCAATAAAACCGGAGACAGATTCCCGAACGGCACGGTATTCTGGAAGAATTCTGCCAGCTTGGCGCATCAACCAAACGGGTGTCCGTTCTGTTTTTTCACCTCTCGCTGCACGGAGCAGCAGGTCGTTTTGGAGTATCATGGCGCAAAGATAGGGGTGGAAGGGAAATCAGGAATGGAACTGAATTAGAATTTGGAAAGAAAAAAGTGCCGAGTTTAGATTACCGGGAGGGGAAATCGATTTAGCGTAGGGGGGCAATCACATGAACCTCTGTTTCGTTGACAATCTTGTCGATGTAATAGCCGCTCAAGATTAGTTTATTCGCCTGAGCAAAGTCCTGAATTTTTTCCTTGATGGTATTTGGTCCGGGCATCACCCACTTATTACTTTTTACCTGCGCCAGAATGTATCGAGTTTCGGTAAATTTTTTCGACTCCATTTCAGGTGCCCCAAAAGGGAGGTTGATCCCTACAAAAACTTCCATCGTGTCGCGCTTCCCTGCAGGCTCCACGTAATACAGGGTGTGGAGGTAGCTGCCTGGGTGAAGGGATTTCAGTGACTCGATGGAGCGAAATGCCTGTTCCAAACCTTTGTCCGTAGGAATTCCCCTAAATGTTTTTCCTGCCAGTGTTTCAGGCGGAGTAGTGACCAAACTTAGGGCAATTGGACTATTGCCACCCAATTGATCGTAGGCCAAATAGCCTCCAAGCCCAAGAATTAGGAGTAGAATAGCAGCGATGAGAAGTTTTTTCATTACCGAATGAAGGCTTAAAGCGCAGTCATTTTTAACTGCATTTGATGTAACTGGGTATAGTAACCTCCCTTTTCCAACAGGGATTGGTGGGTGCCTGTCTCCACAATTTCTCCTTTGTGAAGCACTAGGATTTGGTCAGCCTTCTGTATGGTGGAGAGGCGGTGGGCGATGACGATAGACGTACGACCTTGCATCATTTTTTCAATGGATTCTTGAATGAGTTCCTCCGTTTCGCTATCCACAGATGAGGTAGCTTCATCTAGAATGAGAATTTCCGGATTGTAGACCATGGCCCGTACGAAGGAAATCAGTTGGCGCTGACCTACCGATAGGGTAGCACCGCGTTCCATTACGTTATAATCCAATCCGCCCGGTAGTTTTTCGATGAATTTTGCCGCCCCCACTAGTTCGGCAGCTTCCATCACTTGCTCTTTGGTGATGCTTGGATTGCCTAGCGTGATATTTTGATAGATGCTGCTGGAGAACAAGAATACATCTTGAAGCACTACGCCGATATGCTTTCGAAGTGCGCTCAACTCATAGTCTTGAATGTTGGTGCCGTCGATGGTGATGGTACCCCTGTTGATTTCATAAAATCGTGAAATCAAGTTGATGATGGAGGATTTGCCAGCTCCAGTAGCCCCGACTAGGGCAATGGTTTGGCCCTGTTTGGCTTCAAAGGAGATGTTTTTTAAGACATAATCTTCTTC
>CANHCD010000161.1 GCA_947458795.1 Cyclobacteriaceae bacterium
AAAGGAGATTTGGTGGACCAGGAACGGAAACTTCAAAAATCTGGATTGGAAGGCTACTTCCACCACATTGAAATCATGAGCGAAAAACGGGTGTCGGATTACAAAAAATTGATTGGTAGACTCGATATTCAAGCCAGCGAATTTGTGATGATAGGCAATAGCCTCAAGTCGGATATTCTACCCGTATTGGAACTTGGTGGATATGGCATACATGTTCCCTTTCATACCACTTGGGTACACGAACAAGTAGACCATGAAGTAACACACGAGCGATTTTTTACAGCGGAGCACCTCGAGGAGGCAACGGCCCATATTCAATCTTTCGTCTAAGCAGCCTCTCCGTGAATCGACTCAAATCCTATTTTTTAGTTCAGCTATTCATTATTTACACCCGATACTTGATTGGAGGAGCCTTTGTTTTTGCCTGCATGATTAAAATCAAGGGAAAACGATTTACTACCTATTCCCAAGAAGATGCTCCGCTGGGATCTACGATGCATTTTTTTGAAGTACTCTACCAAACAGGCCTTTACTGGCAATTTATAGGATGGGCTCAACTGCTCGCTGGATTCTTATTGATGACGCAGCGCTTCTCCAAACTCGGGGCAGTTGTCAATCTCCCTATTATCCTCAATGTATTTGTGATTACCATTTCCATGGAATTTGGAGGAACACCAGTCATTACCGGATTGATGCTTATAGCAAATCTCCTGCTGATAGTTTGGCATTGGGGGGAACTAAGATCCTTGATTAATTTGCCATACCTGCCTGCTGCTCCTAATCAAGAGGAAAATAAGCCCTTATGGGCCATTACAGGGTTCCTTCTCTTTGGCTTTACGGCAGGCTACCGCATACTAAATGATTTTTACAACCCCTTCCTATGGTTTGGGGTGTGCTTTCTGATCGGCTTAGGAGCCTTCTTGATTCGCCTGGTACAGCGCCATCGGGCAAAAAGTACTGGCTAAGACAAAAGGAGCGACACTTTTGTCTTAGCGAACTACACAGTAAATACTCGGGATTAATTACTTTTTTTGACCTGGACGATAAGACCGTACCCTTCGTTTTTCCACATCTTCCCGATAAAAAGCTACCTCCTTGAATTGGGCATCTGCATAGCGCTGGCCCTGGTCAAAGAAATGAGGTGATAGTGGATCTGCTTGCTGCCCTCCTGCCAAAATGGATTTGGCACGAACCTTTTCTCCAAATTCTACTACCGCTACAAAGCTATTGCCCCGGTAGCCATACAGCCTTTTTGTAGTTGAAGTTGCCCGCGCACCATAAGCAGACAAGGCACCCCAATTGCCGGAGGCCAAGCCTACCTGCACATAAGGCTTGGTATCGTCAAAGTCAGCATCTATCGCACCACTCAGTCGCTGGAAGCGATTGATCTCTCCCCAAGGGGTATTCCAAGTGCCAAAATCTCGAGTCATTTGTTCCAACGTCTGGATAAATACCGCTTGGATTTCAGCAGGTGTTGGGATTTTGGCATTGGGATCCGGTTCGGCAAAACGCGACAGACTTCTAAATCGGCGCTGGTAATTTTCCCCATAAAAATGAGCAATGGACATGGCTACAGACTCTTTGGATGTCCTGTAATCCCAAGCACGTAGCTGTTGCATTGCCGGGGCATAGACAGCGGGAAGTGTAGCAGAAATCGATCCAAGCAATTCGGGAATTAGAAAAGAGAAAGCAGGTAAGTATGGATCATAGGCTAGTTCCAGGAAGGTATCCAGGTTGAGTTTTTTGGTTTGCTGCTTCAGGAGCTGGCTTGCATGAATTCCTCTAAAGTTCTCTTGATCTGGAGCCATATAAAAAGGGTAATTCTCCTTTTTGGGACTAAACTCCCCTGCTGCAGTAAAGGGGGTGGAGTTGCAATTTTGGATCCATCCTGTGCCGGGATTAAGGATTAGGATGCTCTCATCCACCGTATGAAGCCCCTGCCAATCTGTACCGGGATCAGTCCCATCTACCGATTTTGAAAAATCAATCTGAGGATTTCTCTTGGGAATAAAGTTTCCATGGAAATATCCAATATTCCCCTCCCCATCGGCAAAAACCGTACTATTGGAGCTATTGGTGCGGATATCCATCATCTCCTTGAATTCCGCATAATTGGCTAGTTTGGTTCGGGTATAACTCTGTACCAAAGCTTGAACTGGGTTCCAGTTGATTTTTGTAGCCACCCACTTTCCATTTTCTAAGTGGGTGATGGGACCATGGTGGGTTCGGTAGATGGTAAACTCCTTTTCCTTGACCTGCTCCCCATCCTTGTATTTTAAGGTGATATTTTGAGTGGCAACAGGTCTTTTTTCAGTTCCATAGCGGTAGGAGAATTTGCCGTTTTCTTCAGACACATCTTCTACAAATTCATCGATAAAATCCACAAAGTTAGAGGTGTGAATCCAACCTGTTTTTTCATTGAAGCCTTGGTATACAAAAAATTGCCCCCAGGTAACAGCTCCATAGGCATTGAGCCCTTCCTTACTGATTACATGCACTTCCGGTCTGAAATAAAAGGAGGTATGAGGATTGATCAGCAGCATCGCATTGCCTGATTCGGACAAACTAGGTGCGATTGCAATGCCATTTGAGCCTTTGGGCTCTTCAAACGCAAGTGGGGTGAATTGACTTTGCTCCACTTCGAATCCTAAAGTAGTCTTGGGCTCATAAAAGGCTTTCAATTGTGTCGTGGAGATGCGTTCCAAATCGCCTCCAATGGATCCCTCAAAGAAAAATAGCGGCATCCATGGTTCGTAATGCGTGATCACCTGAGGCTTTACTTCGGGATGTGTATGCAAGTAATAGTTGACACCATCCGCAAAGGCAACACACAATTCTTTCAACCAATCCGGTGCTTGGCTATATGCTTTTTGGGCTTCCTCCGTAGTCATGTACAGCTGTGCGCGCAGGTCAGAATACAATTCCTTCTCCCCTTCCAGCTCTGCTAGTCTTCCCAAGGCCCAAAGGTAATTGCGTTCTACTCTTCTGAAATCATCCTCGCATTGCGCATAAAGCAGTCCAAAAACCACATCCGCATCGGTAGGGCCATAGATATGTGGAACCCCAAAATCATCGCGAATAATCTCTATCTTTTTTGCTTGAGATTCCCAGCGATCTTCGTCCTTTTGCTGCGCATGCGCAGTTGAAGCAAAAAAGAATAAGGCACTAAACGTGTGAATAATCAGGAGAAAAGATTTCATGCGGCGATAGTTTGAAGTTTCAAGGTAGTATTTTTTAAAATCAGTGGCTAACAGGTCCCTAAAATCCTAAAATACGAGGCCACTAAATGGCTCTAGAGTTCTTGAATTGCTAAAAAGTAAGATTGGCATTGAATTGGAATTTCATCTTTCATTTTTTCCCCATACCCGATTTTTTAGCTCAATTATGCCTATTTTTAACCTTTTAAAACCCGTGAAACCATGAAAAAACTTGCCGTATTCACGTCAGGTGGAGATGCACCTGGAATGAATGCTTGTATTCGTGCCGTCGTAAGAACTGCTATCTACCATGGCCTTGAAATCTATGGAATCAATAGAGGCTATGAAGGGATGATTGAAGGGGACATCAAACGAATGCATTCTTATTCAGTGTCCAACATCGTTCAACGCGGAGGCACGATCCTTAAATCTGCTCGATCCATGGAATTTATGACTCCTGAAGGACGAAAAAAAGCCTTTGTTCACTTGCAAGAACATGGCATTGAAGGTTTGGTGGCCATTGGTGGTGACGGAACCTTCACCGGAGCAAAGGTATTTTTTGAAGAGTTTGGAATTCCAACCGTGGGATGCCCTGGCACCATTGACAACGACATTTACGGTACTGATTATACCATTGGCTTCGACACTGCAGTCAATACAGCATTAGATGCCATTGACAAAATTCGGGATACCGCTGCTGCCCACGACCGGGTTTTCTTTATTGAGGTAATGGGAAGGGATGCCGGCTTTATTGCTGTTGAATCTGGAATTGGTGGGGGTGCTGAATTTGTCTTGGTACCAGAAACTAAAACTGATATCAATCAAATTGTCAAGTCTTTAAAAAACCTTAGAAAAAGCAAAAGTTCAAGTATAATCGTAGTAGCTGAAGGCGATGAACTAGGTTCGGCAGAAACGATTATGAATTTGGTCAAGGAAAAAATCCAAGACCCCTCCAAGGATTTCAAGGTGACAACCTTAGGTCATATTCAACGCGGTGGGAAGCCTACCGCACGAGATCGTGTATTGGCTAGTCGCTGCGGAATGGCGGCAGTAGAAGGGTTACTTGCCGGAAAAACAAATTGCATGGCAGGAGTCATGAATGGGCAAGTGGTGTACACTCCATTTGAAGATTGCATAGGCAAACCCAAAACCCTTATTCCAGACCACTTGAAATTGATTAACCTCCTTAGTATTTGATATGGGCTTCATTCCTTTGTTTTTGACTGCTTCAGGTGCATGCATGCTATTTTTCCTTACGGTGAGGCAATACATGCTGGGTAAATTAACCATCCAAAGAAATTTAGTTTCCCAGCTCGCCCAGGCTCATCCTGAGATGGGGATTGCAGCGGGTGAACTTATAAACCCGGAGAAAATTCAAAAATTATTGAAAGATGAGTCCGCAGAAAAAGCGATTCCTCAAAGCAGTATCGAACTGTTGCGAGCCATGAAGGTCAACCAATACCAGTTCAATGCATTAATCAAAAAAGCCCCCTACAACTGGGTGGCTGCCTTTGGAGGATTTAAGGCGATTTGATCGTTCAGGTACCCTAAAATTTCTTGTTCCTGGTCGGGATGAAACCAGCGAATCAGCGGATCTTTCCGAAACCAGGTCAACTGCCTTTTGGCATACCTTCGGGAATTACGCTTCAGCAACCTGATCATTTCTTTCTCGTCATACTTTCCCTCCAAAAAATCAAATATTTCAGTGTAGCCTAGGGTTTGAAGTGCATTCAAATTTCTGCGACCAAATAAGCTCTCAGCTTCTTTAAACAAGCCCCTATCAAGCATCAATTCCATTCGTTGGTCAATCCGCTGGTACAGCTCCTCTCGGGGTCTATCCAAGCCAATTTTTACAATTTCAAAGGGTCGTTGCACCTTATTTTTGATTCGGAAAGAACTGAATTTCAGGCCCGTACCCCTCCAAATTTCCAAGGCTCGCATCAAGCGCTGTGGATTGGAACGATCTACTTGAGCATAAAACTCAGGATCTACTTCTTCCACGGCTCCTTGAAGCCAGGCCAAGCCTTTCTCCTCAAGTTCTTGGATCAAATCAACTCGGATTTCAGGAGAGACATCAGGAATTTCATCCAAACCGTTGGCTATCGCCGATGCAAAAAGTCCTGTTCCTCCCGTCATCAAGACCACTTGCTTAGTTTTAAACAAGCGATCCAATAACTGTAGTGCTTCCGCTTCATATTTTCGAACATCGTAGGAGTCTACTATCGAAAGGGTATTGATGAAGTGATGCGGAACTTCCGCCAACTCCTCAGGACTAGGCTT
>CANHCD010000162.1 GCA_947458795.1 Cyclobacteriaceae bacterium
AGTTCTAGGGCTGCTTTCCAATCATTGCCAAAGCCTAGTTCATTCGAGGCCTTGAGCATCTCTTTCTCGCACCAGGCAAACTGCTTTTCGGCTTCTGCTATCAATTCCTCTGGCGTGTAAGCAATCATTTCAAATGCCAGTTGCTTTTCAAGGGCCTCCCTTCCGATGGGCTTGCCGATGATGCCACTGCCATCGTCTTTTACGGAATTAGTATAATGGGCACGCAAGGCTTTCGCATAGGTTTTCATGCCGGCATCCAATTTTTCCCAAGGAGTAGGCATCCACCAGGTAAATGCGGGATCAAAGTCAAAATAAAAGTCATAGGACTCCTTGACCACTTTGGCCAAGCTTTCAACGGCCACAGCGGCCAATTCTGCTTTTTGCCAAGAATCGTATTTGGAACTCGAAGCAAGTGCCTTTTGCTGGGCATCCAAAGCTTGGGCCACTTGGTTCCATTGAGCCGCCAAGGCCTGTGCATCAGGTTGAACGGCTCTGCGTCGGCCCACTACAAAGGCTTCCAAAGGCTTTCCAAAGGCAACTACCGATTGAACTTGCATGAAATCACGCTTTTCCAAATCGAGTTCTGCCAATTGCTTTTCAAGGTAGTTTCTGAAAAGAACGTAATCCACCTTCCCATCCTCAGAAAGTGTAGCATAGTTTTGGGCTTGTAGGGTCTTCAAATAGTCTCGGTTGAAGGACTCCATTCGTGAAAAGTATTCCCCCGAAAGGCGATTTGTGTACAATCGGGTGAGTGCACCTCGATCTGCTTGGTAGGTTTGGATCAAGTTGACAAGCTCGGTGGCATTTGCCACTAACGAAAAGAGAGCTAGAGAGAGAAAAAGAACAAATTTTTTCATGGCTTAAGATTTTGGGTAAAAATTACCTGTCAGAAACATAGAAAATCTTTACCGAAATGCCTAACTGATTTATAGGACCTATACATTTTAGAAAACCAGATAGGCAAAAAGAAAAAAACTAGAATCTATTTTTCAATTCAGCACTTAAACACTTCCCTGGACCTCGAAAAGCAAAGATCCTCTCAGAATTTTTTATATTTAGGTATGCGAAAATTTCTTATAGCCCTGACAATCCTCTTGGCCCTGGTGGCTAGCTTTATTTTATACACCTTTTACACCACCGGGTATTTTAGGGAAGTCACAGCAAAGAGTGAGGTTGGACTTGTTTATAGCAGCATTGAACTACCTGGTGTAGAGGACATTGCTATTGCCCGAGAAGACAGCTTTCTCCTGCTTTCTGTTGATGATCGAGCTTCACATAGAGCAGGTAAAGAAGGTTCTCATGGAATTTATTTGGTAGACCTTCGATCTAAACAATTCGACGCTGTTCCGATTTCTTCTGAACTCAATTTCCCATTCTATCCTCATGGAATAAGTATATTCAAACTCGATAGCGTCAGCTATGGGCTTCTAGCCATCAATCATGTGGAGGGTAAGCACTCCATTGAATCCTTTCTCCTCAAGGGGAAAACTTTACAGCACCTCAAAACAATTACTGGACACGAACTTATTAGTCCAAACGACCTTGTAATGGTGGGCCCTGAATCATTTTACTTTACCAATGACCATGGATACACCAGCAATTGGGGACTACTTGCCGAAAATTACCTTGCGGTGAAGGCCGCTTCTGTAGGATATTTTGATGGAAAAAAATTCGAGCTCGTTGCAGAAAACCTTTCCTATCCCAATGGAATTCAAATTGATCCTAAACGAAATCACCTCTTTGTGAGTAGTTCGAGAGAGTTCTCCGTGGGTGTATATTCCCTGCTCCCTGATGGTGGGCTTAACTTTGTTGAAGACATCCCTGCCGGAACTGGGGTAGACAATATTGAATTGGGTGAAGATGGAACGCTTTGGATTGGCTGCCATCCCAACCTCCTGACATTTGCTGCCTATGCTTCAGGGAAGAAACCCATTTCCCCTTCTGAGGTGATTAAGCTTACCTATCAAAAAGAAGGCAAAGCAGCTGTTCGTTCTGTATGGACCGATCCTGGAACCCAGCTTTCCGGAGCATCAGTAGCAGTACCTTTTGGGGATTACCTCTTTATTGGTAATGTCATGGACACCAAGGTCTTGGTGCTCAAAAAAAATTAAGCCCTAAAATTCCGGGGTGTTTTGCCCGAAATGCGTTTAAAACTTCGGTTGAAGTAGGATAAATTCTCAAAGCCTACGCGATACGCAATTTCTGAAATACTTAAATCAGTTTCTTGCAGTAGTTTTTGGGCTTCATTGATCCGTAAATGCAACACGTAGTCGGTAAAGGTCTTTCGAGTACGGAGCTTGAAAAATCGACAAAAAGCCTCCTTACTTAAATGAGCTTCTTCAGCCACCTCAGCCAAGGTGATTTTTTGAAAGCGGTGAGCTAGTACATACTGCATCACCCGATCCATCCGGCTTCCATCCTTTTCAGAAAGTCCCAACATCCTGCCCCCTCGATTGAGCTGCTGCAACGAACTTCCAGCTTGCTCGAGAAAGTACAATAGCCCAATCGCCACCTGAAACCGCTGGAGACCCTGCGTACCTCCAAACTGATCCACGGCCTCCTTGATCTTTGAAGCCGATTCCCCATGCAGCTGAAAGCACAGCCCAGAAAATTCCCGAAACCTTCTCAAAGACTGTAGTTCTTCCACAGGGAGCAAGGCATTTTCAAGCACCTCAAAATCAAAAAAAATGGTATTCCCTGCCACTGCTAGCTTCGGATTCCCCTCAAAGTAGGTGGCATCACTTCGAAAGACATGAGGGGCATTCTCACCCAAAAAAAACACATCTCCTGGCTGAAATCTCCCTACATAATCCCCACTCAAAAATTGTCCACTTCCCTCCACAATGACGGTCAACTGCCACTGCGGATGCTGGTGCAACTTGTCGTAAAAATGTGGACCCCTATCCTCCTGGTAACGCACAAATTCGCGACTGGACTTAGGAATTTGGAAGGAAATGATTTTTTCCACAAGGGTAGTTTTGGTATCGAATTACATCAAAAATTGTTCAATCGATAATTTATTGATCAATATAGTATTAAAATGAATTAATACAGGAACAGATTTTTTTCTTGGTCTTGCTTAGATTTGAGAAACAAAAATTTCAACCCAGCCAGCTTTGGCTAAAATCGACCCCTTATGAACTGGAAAGGCGTATTTCCCGCAGTCACCACCAAATTTCATGCTGACGGCAGTCTGGACATGAACCTGTTTTTTAAGAACCTAGACTTCCAATTGGCCTGTGGTGTCCATGGTATCATTTTGGGAGGAACCTTGGGCGAAAGCTCTGTCCTCTCGCAGGAAGAAAAAATCACATTGACCCGAGAAACGGTCAACTACATCAACGGCAGAGTGCCTGTAGTACTAAATATCGCCGAAGGAGCTACCAAAGACGCACTTTTTTGGGCTAAAAAAGCGGAAGAGCTCGGTGCTTCTGGCTTGATGATTCTTCCTCCCATGCGCTATGGTGCGGACCCACGTGAAGTGGTCACCTACTTCAAAACAGTAGCGCAATCCACCTCCTTGCCAATGATGATCTACAATAACCCTGTGGATTACAAAACCCTAGTGACAATCGACATGTTTGCCGAGCTAGCAGACTGCCCCAACATCCAAGCCATCAAAGAATCTACCCGTGACATCTCCAATGTCACCCGCATGTTTCAGCCCAAAGGTCCTAGCCCCGTTTGACCAAAGGTCATATTCCGACTGATCCATTTGGGCTGCGAGAGTCAATTTCTCTAAAAAATCCTTTTCATTTAGCGGCAAATCCCAACCCGACAACTCTTTTGACAACTCTTTCCATGGAGTTCTATCCGATATTATAACAGGGGTAGAATGACAAAGAGCTTCTGAAATGGCGTGTCCAAAGTTTTCTCCCCATGTTGGAAGCAGGAAGAAATGATACCGCGAATAGATATTTGATAATTCATTTGGATTCACTTCACCCATCAAACGGATGCTGCGATTTGGTGAATCAATTAGCAAACTTTTGCATTTCTCCAAGTAATCGCCTTCGGGCATAGCTCCATAGATATCAAAACCGAACGAGTATTCGGTTGGCAAATTTGAAACAAATCTGATTGCTTCTATAACACCCTTTTCCTCGCTTATTCGGGTAAAAGAAACAAGATTAACTTTTCCCGATTGTTTGTTCGGTTTTACAATTTGCTCTTTTGGTAATGAAGCAAGAACTTCGGCTAACTTGATGTGAGCAGATTTGAAAACGGAGCGTATTTCATCACCTTCCAGTTTGCTTGTTGCATGCCATGTAACTCCACCATACAATCCAGTAAGTTTTGCCACGAACAAAAACAACTTCTTCTTATTCGATTTCACCGACAACGCACCTGACTTTAGCATCCCTCTAGGGGCAACGATAGTTCTGGTATTCTTCTTAAGTTTTTTCAGGACACGAAGAGGAAGTATCGTGAATAGAGGAGAAAAAAGCGAGTTGAGATAAAATTTATGATATGTTCTTTCACTTATCAATGATTGCACAAATGCAAAAGTCATTTTGCTTTCTTGTATGTATTTTACATGTGCATTTGGTGCAATCTGAATCCAAACGTTTTCCTCAATTCCATGATAGGGATCCGTGCTGTGATAATCAGTAATGCGTGTAACGATATAAAAATCGCAATCAACATTGTCGACAATATTCATTAGAGATCGAATTGGCCCTCCTGCTTTAAAGCCGGGAAAGTACCAGTCTGTAAATACAAGAATCTCTTTGTTACGCATTGATCCCGTTTGTTTTTATCCAATGCCCTAGTACTACAAGCGGCCAAATTCTCGCCCACGTTACAGTTGGTTTAGCAACCAAAAAATCCGTCCACATATTCATCAAATAATCATTGTTGAATGCATTGGTTTTTTTAAGTTCTGTAAGACCTTCCTCGCAATATGATTTGAGTTCACCTCGCATCCAATGTGGCCATGGGAAAGTGAATCCCATTTTAGGTCGGTCAACAATTTCTCTAGGAATGAGGTCTCCCATGCTCTCCACGAGAAGCTGTTTTGGTGAATGCGGGAATTTCATTTGATCGGAAATTCCGAGTGCGTATTCGATTAATCGATGATCTACGAATGGTTCACGAATTTCAAGTGCATGCGCCATGCTCATTTGATCAGAGTCTCGGAGCAAAACATTTTGCATGTAGGTAGAAATTTCCGCAACGGTGACTTTAGAAAGAATGGGCGCGTCAATATTCGCAAGATCGGCGATGATTGTGCTTACAGCATTTGGTTCAGTAGATTCATTTCGAAGCAGTTGTTTGATGCCTGAATCTAGCCATACTTGTCGTGAAATGGCATAGGCTGACCATTCATTGAACTCCTCTTGTTTTAGGAATTCAGATATTTTTTGTGATGCAATGGATGGCTTAAGAGCAAGAAGAGCATTTGCTCCGAGTGCACGAAGAGCTCTAGGGGTCTTACTTAACCATTTCTTTTCATTCAAACTATGCAT
>CANHCD010000163.1 GCA_947458795.1 Cyclobacteriaceae bacterium
GGAATTGTAGGTATAGCCTTTTGGGAGGTAGTAGCTCAAATCTTGAGCAAAGCCAAATTGACTGATTAGTGCTAGCAGTAGCACAGCGATGATATTTTTCATACTTCAGGTGTAAATCTTTCCCTAAAGTCCTTATTCCTGAGATTAAAAAAAACAATTTAGGACTGATGGTTAAAAAAAACCGCCAGTAGCACTAATCAATGAAAAGTCGAAATGGAAAATTCAGTTCGAAAAAATAGCCTTCATCGCCTGCTTCAACTCTGGAAACTCAAATTCAAAGCCTGCCTTTTGAATTTTTTGGCTAGACACCCGGTTGCCGCCTAGGACCATGGCGGCCATTTCTCCCAAGACCAACTTCAGTGCAAATCCAGGCACGCCAATACCCAAATAGGTCTTACCCTTGGCCGCAGCCGCTTCCTTGGTCAGTTGCTGGTTGGTGGAAGGATTAGGCCCCACGGCATTGTAGATACCCTGTAGCGTGGTTTTTTCAAGCGCAAAAACAAATAAGCGCACCAAGTCTTCCACATGGATCCAACTCATCCACTGCGCGCCCGAACCCAAAGGTGCAGCCACAGGGGGCTTGAGTATTTCGGCTAAGGCTCCTCCCTGCGCATCCAAGACGATTCCTATTCGGAGAATGACGCATCTGAGAGGTAAGGCTTCAATCTTTTTCACCTCTTTTTCCCAGGCTACTACCACTTCTGCCAAAAAATCGGTGCCCGAAGTACTGCTTTCATCCACTAGTGCAGCACCGGTATCAAATCCATAATAGCCCACTGCAGAAGCAGAAATAAAGGTATTTGGCTTATCCGTTGCCTGCTGTATGGCTCGATGCAATAAGGCGGTGCTTTCTGTTCGCGAGCGAAGGATGGCCTGCTTTCGTTCCGCCGTCCAGCGCTTTTCTGCTACCCCTTCACCAGCCAAATGCACCACTGCATCTGCCCATTCAAGTGCTTGCGGATCTATTTCCTGACGCGCTACATCCCAGAGAAAATGGGTTTGCTGCTGTGGTTTTCTGCTAAGCCAAGCCACGGCATAGCCTTTTTGCTCCAGCAAAGCCGTAAGTTGCTTGCCCACAAGACCCGAGCCGCCAGTGATTAGAATGTTTTTCATGAACGCGTATTTTGTGGATAACTGATTTGCGCTGCAATTGGTTGCTAAGCGGTAGCGATATGTCCCAAAAATATGTTCCTTGCCTCTTGAATTCTACCAAATCCCTTTTTCTTTGTACCTAAAGGGACCTTAAACTTCGATTATCTTGCTGAAAAACCTTCTTTTTTGGGTAGCAATGGGCGCATGCGTCGGAACCTTGTCAGGCTCGGCCTCCGCCATTTTTTTGCTTTCCTTGGATTGGGTAAGCGGGATTCGTGATGCCCACCTTTGGCTTTTGGCAGGCTTACCCCTTGCAGGATTTACCATTGGTTACTGCTACCACCGCTACGGGTCTGGTGTTGAGAAAGGGAACAATCTAATCTTGGAGGGGATTTATACTCCCCAGCCGACCCTGCCCTTGCGGATGGCACCTTTCGTTTTGTTTGGCACCTTGATCACCCATCTTTTTGGGGGCTCAGCAGGTCGAGAAGGGACGGCGGTTCAGATGGGAGCTTCTTTGGCGGCGCAACTAGGCAAGCGTTTCACTTTGGATGCCGCCACCGTCCGGATACTTTTGATCTGTGGAGTTGCAGGGGGCTTTGCCTCGGTATTTGGCACGCCCCTGGCAGGAGCGGTATTTTCTCTGGAATGGTTATTTCGACGTAAAGTAGACCCCAACTCTATTTTTCCGGCTTTCTGGTCTGCGTTTACAGCCTATTGGGTTTGCGATTGGGTCTGGGGCATTGGACATACTGCCTATGTTATTCCTGAAGTTGCTCCACCTACCCTAATCAACTTGGCATGGATGATTCCAGCGGGGATTGCCTTTGGCCTCGCCGCCCGCCTCTTTATTGAAACAGGACATTTGGTGACTACTGTTTTTAATCGCATTTCGTATCCCCCGCTTCGGCCACTCATCGGCGGAGTTTTGGTAGCTGGAATCGTGTACTTGACAGGAGCATACACCTATATAGGTTTGGGTATCCCACGAATTGTGGAGGCCTTTGAGACGCCAGTTCCCTGGTATGATTTTTTAGCGAAAACAGGCCTCACAGGATTGACCTTGGGCTCTGGATTTAAAGGTGGGGAAGTCACGCCGCTATTCTTCACAGGCGCCACCTTGGGCAATGCCCTGGCCACTTATATTCCGCTTCCTTTAGCGCTTTTGGCTGGTTGTGGATTTGTAGGGGTGTTTGCTGGAGCTACGAATACCCCTTTGGCCTGTACGCTGATGGGGATGGAACTGTTTGGACTGGAGGCAGGAATTTACTTGGGGATTGCTTGTTTGGTGGCCTTTATTTTTAGTGGAAAAGGAAGCATCTACACCTCCCAAGACCTGGGCTGGAAAAAGTTATTGCCCTAAGGGGAGCTGCATCAATCCAGATAATACACCCGCTTGACGCGCGTACTGATATTGGTGAGCAGCTCGTAGGGGATGGTGCCAATACGATCGGCAAGCTCCTTCAAGGAAATCTGCTCTCCATACACGATGGCTTCGTCTCCTGCCTTGGCTTCAGGAATAGCACTCACATCCACCATCACCATGTCCATGCAGACATTGCCAATCACGGGAGCCTTCTTGCCATGAAGGAGGACATAGCCCTTGCCTTGCGAAAATCGGCGATCGTAGCCATCTGCATAGCCAATGGCCAAGGTGGCGATTCGACCCCCTTCGGGCAAACTCCCTTTTCTGGAATAGCCTACGGTGGTTCCGGGAGCAAGGGTTTTGACTTGGGAAATGGTTGTTTTCAAGTTGCTCACTGCCTTCAAGGAGCTGTCGTGCTTGCCGGTGACTTCTACCCCATACAGGCCGATACCGAGGCGCACCATGTCCAGCTGAAAGTCTGGATAGCGAACAATCCCTGCAGAGTTGAGTGCATGACGAAGGGGCTGGTATCCCAACTTGGAGCCAATTGCTTCGCTCATTTTCATGAAAAGCTGGAGCTGCTGTACCGAAAAGTCATGATGTGCCTCTTCATCTGCACCTACGAGGTGGGTGTAGAGGCTGGCAACCTTCAGTTCTGGGAAGTCAAGGAGAAGATCATTTAGTTTCTCCACCTGTGTCTGCTCAAAGCCCAAGCGATTCATCCCGGTGTCCAGATCCAAATGGATGGAGAGGGGAAGTCCTTGATTTCTTGCAAAATTGCCCAACTTCCTGAAAAATTCAGGACTGAAAACAACGGGTTCCAACTGGTACTGGTACAGCAAGTCGAAGGATTCTTCTACGGGATTGAGCACCATGATCGGAAGTTGAATCCCTTGTTTCCGCAGGCTTACCCCTTCATCGCTGTAGGCTACGGCTAGGTAATCGGCCCCCAAGGTCTGCAGGTGATTCGCGATTTCTGCGGCACCTCCTCCGTAAGCAAAGGCCTTGACCATCACCATGACACGTGTGCTTGGCGCGAGTTGTCGTTTGTAAAAGTTAAAATTATGGGTCAGCGCATTCAAGTTGATCTCCAAGGTGGTGCCATGGATGCGCTGCTGAAGCCGGTTGACGATCTTTTCAAAGGCAAAAGAGCGGGCGCCCGTGAGCAAGATAAGGTCGTTTTGAAACTGATCGGGATCGAGTTTTTGAAGTAGCAGCTCGGTACTCTCAAAGGTGGAAGTGGGGATATCCACAAGCTTTTCCAGGCGCCGGATTTCCGTTCCCACCCCAATGATTCGATCGATCCCATAGGATTGGATCAATTCGGCCACTTCAGTATAGATTTTTTCTGGCAAGCCCTGCTGCAAGAGGTCTGAGAGGATTAAAATTTTAGATCGCTTGGGTCGTTGCTGACTCAAAAACTCCAAAGCCACTCGAAGTCCCGCTAGGTCGTTGTTGTACGTATCGTCGATCAAAAGGGACTCGTTGAGGCCTGGCTTGAGGGTCAAGCGCATGTCCACGGGCTTAAGGTGACTTAAGCCTTCTTGGATGGCCATGGCCTCCTGGCCAAGGCTTAGAGCCGCCAGGATCACGTGGGTGACATTTTCCAAGGAAGCCTGGTCTGTAAAGGGTACTAGGAAGGTGTGGGTTTGAAGGTCCTGCTTCATCACTACAATCCTAAAACTACTCTCGAGGCTTTTCCAAGAAACGCTAAAGTCTGCTCCTGGATTTTTGGACCAGGAGATGCGATTTTCTTCCGCCACCTGTTGCTCGATGGTGTGGGCGAGCAGGTCCTGATCCTTGCAATACAGCAGTAATTTAGTGCCTGCAAAGAGCTTGAGTTTCTCGGCAATCTTTTCGTTGATCCCCGTAAAGCCTTCTTCATGGGCCGAGCCGATGTTGGTAAATATTCCCAAATCTGGGCGAATCATGCCTGCCAAAGTATCCATATCTCCTTTTTTGGAGACACCAGCCTCGAGGATGGCTACCTGATGGTAGGGCTGTATGCCAAAAATCGAAAGCGGAACCCCCACCTGTGAGTTGTAGCTCTTGGGGCTCTTTGCTACAGCAAATTGCTGACTCAATACTTGCCCCAGCCATTCTTTGACGATGGTTTTGCCATTGCTGCCCGTGATGCCCACGATAGGTTTGGTAAATTCCCCCCTTTGGAAGGAGGCCAAGGATTGAAGCGCAGCGCGGGTATCGCTGACTGGGATGAAACAGGCTTTTTCTAACCAAGAAGCAGGGAGCGATGCATTTTTAGCTACCAAGAAGCAGCGAATGCCCGCCTCGATTAGGGAATCTACGAAGGTAATCCCATCCGCCTTTGCTCCTTTTAGAGCCACAAACAAGGTTTGCTCGGGATGCAGAACCTGCCTGGAGTCAATGCTGATCTGCGTTATTCCTTGATTCGGTGCCAACCCTAAGCCCTTGCTGCCAAGGATTTGTTCTAAACGGGGGACTGTGAAGGGGACCAACATTTAACTCAGTTTCTTTTTCTTGTTGAAAAACACCTGGCGAATCCATCGTGGGAGGAAAATAGCTCCCAAAATTAGGTAAGGATAGTAGGACAACAGTCTCCAGACGATGCTGGTCACAAAGGTATACTTACCTAAAAACTGCTCGAAAAACTGCCCATAGAAAAACTCTGCGGTACCACTACTTCCTGGTGTAGGCGAAATCATCATGACAATCCACATGATTACCTGTCGGGCAAATACGATCACGTGATCAAAGAAATCTAGAGGTACAAAAGCAGACATTAAAGTGTTGAGCATCAAGTACCTGGCAGACCAAACTACGATTGTGGCGATGATAATCTTGAGCCAATAGCTGTAATTTTTTCCACTCAAGAGCTTGGAAGCGTCAATGATTTGATCTCCAAATTCTTGGGCATTGTGTTTCCATTTTTGTAGAAAGCGGATGGAAAAAATCTTGATCAACAGCCATTTGAATACGCGAGGCCTATAAAATA
>CANHCD010000164.1 GCA_947458795.1 Cyclobacteriaceae bacterium
GAAAATGGATTTTCAGTAGACGAAAAAGGCTTTGCCGATGAAATGGAAAAGCAGAAAACCCGTTCGCGAGCAGCTTCTGAGCAAGATACTGGCGATTGGGTTTTGGTGCATGAGGATTCAGGAGTAGAATTTGTGGGTTACGATGTGCTGGATTCCTATTCCCATATTGTCAAATACCGCACCATCACGGATAAGAAAGGAGACCGCTACCAATTGGTATTGGACAAAACTCCTTTTTATGCGGAAAGCGGGGGACAGGTAGGCGATACGGGTTGGCTGAAAACTCCAACTGAACATATTCGGGTGTTGGACACCAAAAAAGAGAATGACTTAATCGTTCATTTTGTAGAAAAGCTGCCCCTACATGCGGAAGCACAATTTGTAGCTGAGGTAGATAAGGAAAAGCGACAGCTCACCACGAACAACCACACGGCCACACACTTGCTTCAATCGGCACTTAAGTCGGTACTTGGCGAGCATATCCAGCAGCGTGGATCTTTGGTCAATGAGCAACTGCTTCGCTTTGATTTTTCCCACTTTGGAAAAATGACGGAAGAGGAAATCGCACAAGTAGAAGTACTTGTTAATGCCAAGGTTAGAGAAAATGTAGCCTTATTTGAACAACGTAATGTTCCGATTGAGGACGCCAAAAAAATGGGTGCAACAGCCCTTTTTGGTGAAAAGTACGGGGATTTCGTCCGTGTCATTACCTTTGGAAAAGAATATTCTGTGGAATTGTGTGGTGGCACTCACGTGTCTGAGACAAGCCAAATAGGACTTTTTAAGATTACTTCAGAGGGATCTATTGCTGCTGGGGTGCGCCGCATTGAGGCTATTACAGCGACTGCTGCAGAAACCTATATTCGGGAACAAGAGGCTTTGGTAAAAGAACTTCAAGAGCTCTTGAAAAATCCAAGAGACCTGGTAAAGGCCGTGGAATCCTTGGTTCAAGAACGCAATGAATTAAGAAAAGAAATTGAGCAGTTGCATTTAGAAAAGTCTGCTGGCGTAAAGGACCAGTTGAAAGGTCAATTTGTTCAAAAAGACAGCATGCAGGTATTGATTGCTACTGTGACGCTGCCCAATGCTGACTCCTTAAAGAAGTTGGTATACGAACTCAAAAATGAGGTTTCTAAGGCCTGTATTGTTTTGGCAGCCTCGATAGATAACACGCCTCAAGTGGCTGTATTTATCGATGAGTCTTTATTGGAGTCCACTGGTTTGCATGCTGGAAATCTAGTTCGTGAACTTGCCAAAGAAATCCAAGGAGGTGGAGGTGGGCAGCCATTCTTCGCGACTGCAGGAGGTAAAGACCTCAAGGGTTTACCCCAGGTGGTTGCCAAAGCAAAGTCTATCTTGTTGTAAGTGATTTTAAAAGAGCCATGTTGTCCAAAGAACTAACAGACAAATACCAATTGGTGGTGGGACTGGAAGTTCATGCGCAACTATCCACTTCCAGCAAACTATTTGCAGAAGATGCAAGCAGCTTTGGGGCTGAGCCCAATACGCATGTTTCTGTGATTACTTTGGGACATCCTGGTACCCTTCCCAAACTCAACATGCGTGCGGTTGACTATGCTGTGCGGATGGGTTTGGCCTGTCAATGTACCATCAGCCGCCGATCAAGCTTTGACCGCAAAAATTATTTTTATCCAGACCTACCCAAGGGCTACCAAATCACTCAGGACAAGGAACCGATTTGCATCGGGGGTAAGGTCCCATTTTTTTTGGAGGATGGAAGCGAACTAGAAGTTCAGTTGAATCGGATCCATTTGGAAGAGGATGCTGGCAAATTGATTCATGCTCCCGGAAAGGAAGCCAGTTGGGTGGACTTCAATCGAGCAGGGACAGCCCTAATTGAGATTGTGACCGAACCCTGCATTCGGTCTTCGGAGGAAGCTGTTGCATTTTTAGCAGAGATCCGAAAGTTGGTGATGTACCTGGAGATTTGTGATGGCACGATGGAAGAAGGGTCATTGCGCTGCGATGCAAATGTATCGGTAAGGCTCCGTGGAACTGAAATTCTTGGCAAGAAGGTGGAGGTAAAAAACATGAATTCCTTTCGAAACCTTGGGAATGCCATCGACTTTGAATACCAACGCCAAATTGAACTATTGGAACTGGGGCAGGAGATTATTTCCGAAACACGATCTTTTGATGCGGATGGGTGCTTTACAAGCAGCATGCGAACCAAGGAGGAACTGAACGATTACCGGTATTTTCCAGAGCCCGACTTGCCTCCTTTATTCCTCACGGAAGAATGGATTGAATCGGTAAATGCACAGCTGCCTGCCTTGCCCAATGCCTTGTATCGAAAATTTATTGCTGCCTATGGACTGCCGCGCTACGATGCGGCCTTGTTGACAGAAAGTAAAGATGTGGCAACTTGGTTTGAAGCCCTTTGTGCTAAGACAGCGCAGTACAAAGCAGCTTCCAATTGGATGATGGGCCCGATTAAGTCTTATCTGAATGAAACTGGGACATCTTTCGCTACGTTTCCCTTGAAGGTGGAAGTAGTGGCTCAACTCATTGCCTTGGTGGAGGAAGGGCAGGTTTCTTTTTCAGTTGCATCTCAAAAGATTTATCCTGAACTTATCCTTAATCCAACAGTTACACCCTTGGAAATAGCCCAGCGCCTAAATCTGATCCAAGAAAGTGATGCGAGCTACCTAGTCCCGTTGGCAAAAGAGGTTCTTTTAGAAAATCCAGACAAGGTAAAAGAGTACAAGTCTGGTAAAAAAGGACTTTTGGGTTTGTTTATGGGTGAATTGATGAAAAAATCAGGGGGGAAGGCGGACCCAAAAGTTGCTTCCCGTATTTTCAGTGAGTTATTAGCGAATTAAACTATGAAAAAATCTATGTTAGGAATTTTGGTTAGTGCCACCCTTGCCTTGTTTTCCTGTGGAGGAACAGATGCTACAGGTGAAAAAGTGGTCATCACAGGAAATCTTCAAAATGTACCACAGGGAGTAGTGGTACTTTCCCAATATACCGACAGCAGACCCAAGGTGCTTGATACCTTGGAGATTAAATCAAATGGGGACTTTTCTTTTGAATTTGATTCAATTAGTGCCCCAACTTTTTATGAATTAAATCTGTATGGCCAGCGTGTGGTTAAGTTGGCACTATTTACAGAAGATGTCGAGGTTAAGTTCAACTTCTCTGACCCAGCAAGCCTCCAAATTGAAGGTTCAAAGGACAGCAAAGAAATGTTGAAGCTTGAAAAGCTGATGGAGGAATACCAGGTTAAGGTGAATCAGCTCAATGAACGGTACTACGAGGCAACGAGTAAAAACGATGCAGCGGTAATTCAGCAAATCCAGGTGGATGCCATGACCTTGGAATCCCAGCAAGTAGTAAGCGTGAAAGAGATGATCGAGAGTATGGGTAATTCATTTGCTTCCTTGGCAGCTATTGGGCTATTAAATCCACAAAATGATTTTCCTTTTATCGATGCTTTAGTCACCAAGCTGAATGATAACTATCCAGGTTCCCCTGCAATCCTTCAGATGAAGCAGCAGCTTGATGAATTGAGAGCGTTGGCAGTAGGCCAGGTAGCTCCAGATATCGTGCTTCCCGATCCAAGTGGAAAGACGACGAAGCTTTCTGATTTGAGAGGAAAATATGTGCTGATTGATTTTTGGGCAGCTTGGTGCAAGCCTTGCAGACAGGAAAATCCAAATGTGGTTCGTCTCTTTACCCAGTATAATTCAAAGGGCTTTGAAGTTTTTGGAGTTTCTTTGGATCGAAGTAGGGAAGATTGGATCAAAGCGATTGCAGATGATCGTTTGAATTGGACGCAGGTTTCCGATTTGCAGTACTTTAATTCCGCAGCTGCAGAGCTATACCAAATTCAAGCCATCCCTGCTACATATTTGATTGATCCAGATGGAAAAATCATTGCAAAAGATTTGAGAGGCCCAAGCTTAGAAGCGAAGTTGGCTGAATTATTCGATTAAGCGAGTTTAGGAAGCTTACATCAAAGCCTTCTTTCTGGAGTAATCCCATGAATACAAAGGGAGTATTTTCAGAAAGAAGGCTTTCGTTGTTTTAGGTGGGGGATCAAAAAAGCGAAAGAAGGAAAAAATTACTGTGTAGTCCTTCTTCTAAAAATAGATTCATTAAAAAAGAAATGTTAAAAGTTTAATCACCCGTTATAAAACTACCTAAAATTCTTAGAAAACAAAATTAATTAAATTAAAATAAAAATAAAAAATTGTATTTAAACAATAAAAAAAAATTAAATTGTTCTTATTAATGAATTTGATTTTCTTAAAAAATGCTTATCTATCGATTTAAAGAAGATTTGGGCTAGGATAAAATTCTTGAAAGAATCCAATGAAAAAATTAGAATTAATTTGATTCTCGAGCTTTATCAAGCTGCATGCACGACCAAAAGATTCAATTTTCAAACTTTTCGTCAGAACCCTATTTTCTAATCAAGTTCTTCTAAGAAAATTTTACCTTTGTATTTCATCCCCTTCTTTAAATGCCCAAGTATCTTCTTCTTTCCACCGAGCCGATTACTTTTAAACTTTTACTCTCTGGTCAGCCTAAATTGATGCAGGAGCAAGGTTGGGAGGTGCTCCTAGTAAGTGCAGATGGAAGAGAAATTCAACAGATTTGTCGAGCTGAAGGAGTGAGACATGAGGCGGTTCCTTTTGTAAAGGGAGTCAATTTTGTAGAAGACGTCATTTCTTTTTGGCGACTCTTCACATTGATCCGCAAGGAAAGACCGGATGTGATTCATAGTTACGATTCCAAGGCTGGTTTCTTAGGCATGATAGCCTCCAATTTGGCAGGTGTTCCGCATCGAATTCATAGCATCACTGAGATGCCAGCAAATACAAAAGAGCCGCAAAAGGGGTTAACCTTAATTGAAAAGTGGACCTACGCCAATGCGACAAAGCTGTGGGTCAACTCAACAGGAATGCTTACTTATTTGACCAATAATTCAGGAGTTGAGGCTTCCAAGTTTGAATTGCTGGGATCTGGGTCTACCCTAGGCGTTGACTTAGAAAAATTTAATCGACAGGCCCTCAAAGAAAATCATTTGGTAGCGGCTACCATGCGTATTCTGCCAGGCGAGAATGATTTTATTATTTTGGCAGTAGGGCAGCTAACCAAACGAAAAGGAATAGAAGACTTGGTTGCTGCCTTTGTAAAATCCAAGATTGTCTCAAAATCCAAATTGGTGCTTATCGGTGCTTTTGAACAAGAGAAAGATCCGATCAGCCAAGAAACGATACAGGTCATTCGTGAACATCCGCGTGTGGTACAACTAGATTCTACGGATCATGTAGCCCATTACCTGGCTCTATCAGATGTACTGGTTCAAGCATCTCATGAACCAGTACCTCTGATAGAGCCAGGTAATGGGCTACATGATCCGTAGAATCTAGTAGCCCATTACCTGGCTCTA
>CANHCD010000165.1 GCA_947458795.1 Cyclobacteriaceae bacterium
TCGATTGCTCCTGCATTCAGCCCTGAGGCTTTGGCAGTCTTGACAACCAAAAAGAACCGAATCTTATTGCTCCAGAAAATGGCCGCCCCAGGAACGAAAATGATCAAAACCCTTTTGAATGGGGTAATCGAACAAGACAAGGATCTGGCCACAGAAGGCAAGGCAGATTTCACTGTAGCCACTACCCTAGCCCCTAGCGAACAAGAACTAGATGCCTTGGTATTTGCAGCGAAAGTGTGTAAGCACACCAAGTCCAACACCATCATCCTAAGTAATGATTCGCAACTATTCGCCTCTGGCGTAGGCCAGACCTCCCGTGTGGATGCGCTAAGACAGGCCATTACCAAAGCCAATGAGTTTGGCTTCAACCTAAAAGGTGCTGTCATGGCCTCCGATGCCTTTTTCCCATTCCCAGACTGCGTTGCCATCGCCCATGAAGCAGGCATCACCGCGGTGGTACAACCTGGGGGCTCGATCAAGGACCAAGACAGCATTGACTACTGCAATGCCCAGGGCATGAGCATGGTACTGACAGGTGTCCGCCACTTTAAACATTAAAAACCAAAAACCTCGAAGGTTTTTTTTCAAACCTTTGAGGTTTATAAAGTCAAGACCTTGGAGGTTTTGAAAACCAAAAACCTCGAAGGTTTTTTTTTCAAACCTTTGAGGTTTATAAAGTCAAGACCTTGGAGATTTTGAAAACTAAAACCAAGACCTTCGAGGTTTTGAAAACCTCAAAGGTCAAGTTCGAATTCAAACTCAAGTTGATTTCGTATTTTGTATTTCGTATTTCGTAATTCCAATGAAAGCACATCAACTCAAGCTCTACAACACGCTATCCCGGCAGAAGGAAGATTTTGCACCCATCAACCCTCCCTTTGTGGGCATGTATGTGTGCGGGCCTACAGTTTATGGGGATGCGCATTTGGGTCATGGTCGGCCAGCGATCACCTTTGATACGGTCAACCGCTACCTGACGCACTTGGGATACCGGGTGCGTTACGTCCGTAACATTACCGATGTTGGGCACCTGACTGGAGATGCAGATGAGGGAGAGGATAAAATTGCAAAAAAAGCCAAACTCGAAAAGTTGGAACCCATGGAAGTGGCCCAACAATATACCGATACCTACCACCGGGACATGGCCTTGCTCAATACCTGGAAACCCAGCATTGAACCAAGAGCCACTGGACACATTCCCGAGCAAATCGCCTTGGTGGAAGCCATCCTCAATGAGGGCCTCGCCTATGTGGTCAACGGATCGGTTTATTTTGATGTACTCGCCTACAACAAGAAATACACCTACGGTAAACTTTCAGGTCGTGTCATCGAGGAATTGGTCAGTGGAAGTCGCGACTTGGATGGACAAGGAGAAAAGCGAAATTCTGTCGATTTTGCCTTGTGGAAAAACGCTTCTGCTGAGCACCTGATGAAGTGGCCTTCCCCTTGGGGCGTAGGTTTTCCAGGCTGGCACCTGGAATGTACGGCCATGAGTTCCAAGTATCTGGGCACCCAATTTGACATCCACGGAGGCGGCATGGACTTGCTTTTCCCGCACCACGAATGTGAAATTGCGCAAGGTAATGCCTGCAACCACCAGGATCCTGCCAAGTACTGGATGCACAACAACATGATTACCATCAACGGACAAAAGATGGGCAAGTCCTTAGGCAACTTCATCACGCTTCAAGAGCTATTCACAGGAAAGCATCCGCTATTGGAACAGGCCTACAGCCCGATGACGATCCGCTACTTTATCTTGACGGCCCAGTACCGCTCCACGCTGGACTTCTCCAACGAAGCGCTTCGTGCCGCTCAAAAAGGATATAAAAAAATCATCAATGGCCTGCGCATCGTCCGAAGCATGCAGTATGCTGCAAATTCAGAAGTAGCCTTATGTGCCGAACAAGTGCAGCAAGTAGAGGCGAGTATTAACGCAGCCTACCGCGCCATGGACGACGACTTCAATACGGCCATGGCCATTGGTCACCTGTTCAACTTACTGAAGAAAATCAACTCTATATTCACCGGGCAACTTTATTCCGCTAGCTTAGGAGAAGCGGTCTTTACCAAGATGCTTTCCACCTATGTCACTTTTGTGGAGGAGATTTTAGGTTTGGTAGAAGAAAAAGGCGAGGTGCAGGACGGACTCTTAGACCTCCTTCTTCGACAGTACACCGAAGCAAAAACAGCCCGAAACTATGCCAAAGTGGATGAAATTCGACTTGGACTCAAGTCCATGGGCTTTGTAGTCAAAGACATGAAAGACCGAATCGACTGGGCATATGAAGAATAAACTACACTGGGGAGTATTCGTACTTCTCTTCATCCTGGCATCCTGCTCAGGCGAGAAAAGCACAGAAACCAAAACTGAAGCAGTTGCCCTAAAGCCCTATCCCAATTTTCAAGCTGATTCAGCTTATGCTTTTGTTAAACAGCAAGTGGATTTCGGCCCTCGGGTACCCGGTACTCCAGGACATGCTGCGACCAAAGCCTGGATGGTAGAAACTTTGAAAAAATACGGCTGGACCGTTCAAGTTCAAGATTTTCAGGCCCAAACTTACGATAAGTTGACCTGGAACCTCAGCAATGTAATTGCTTCCATCAATCCACAAGCAAGCAAGCGGATCCTCCTGGCAGCACATTGGGATACCCGACGCATTGCAGATAAGGACAAAACACGCACCTCGGAACCCATCAATGGAGCGAATGACGGCGCCTCAGGAGTGGCCGTGCTCATGGAGATTGCTCGGAGCATCTCCAGCCAACCCCTTTCGGCCGAGGTAGGAATTGATCTGATTTTCTTTGATGGGGAGGACGACGGGGAACCCGAATACGCCGCTAGCAGAGACAATACCAAAATCTGGTGGTGCCACGGCTCCCAATATTGGTCCAAAAACAAGCACCTTCCCAACTATTCCGCCTACTATGGGATTTTGGTGGACTTGGTGGGTGGAAAAAATGCCCGTTTCTACCGGGAAGGCTATTCGCGAAGGTTTGCCAGCGGCATCCTTTCCAAGGTTTGGGGCAATGCAGCCCTTTTGGGCCATGGCTCCTATTTTATCCAGCAAGATGCCCCAGAAATCTTGGATGACCATGTTTTTGTGAATGAATGGGCAGGAATCCCAATGATTGATATCATTGATTTCTCTCCAGATTTAGGCTTTGGCGCTTACCACCATACACACCAGGATGCCTTAGCAGGAATTGATAGCCGCAGCCTGAAGGTGGTTGGCGAAACAATTTTGGCAACTATTTATCAAGAATAGCAGCATTTGTTAAAATCTTTGCTTTATTCGTAATCGAAGAGGATTACATTTGATAAAAATTTAAAAAAATAGGCCGAATGAAAAAGGGGAGACAGGTTACGATGAAGGAAATCGCCAAGAAGCTTGGGGTATCCGTCTCCACTGTTTCCAGAGCCCTTCAGGACTCACCCGAGTTACATATCGAAACCAAGCGAAAAATTGTAGAGGCCGCCAAGGAGATGAACTACCGGCCCAACTTGCTTGCCCAAAGTTTGCGAATCAGCAGATCCAAGACCCTGGGCGTCATTGTACCCGAAATCACCTCCCACTTTTTTGCTTCCTGCATCAGCGGCATTCAAGATATTGCCACCACCCGTGGGTACAACGTGATGATTTGCCAAAGCAACGAGTCACTTGCACAAGAAAAGGCCAACATTCAAACTTTAGTTTCAAGCCAAGTGGATGGCCTTTTGATTTCCTTAAGTCGCGAGACCAACACCTACGAACACTTACACGAACTCTACGATCGAGAAATCAACTTCGTCTTATTTGACCGCGTACAGGAAGACATTCCCGTTTCCAAGGTCACCTTCAATGATGTCAGTGGCGCCTATCAGGTCGTCAAACACTTGTTGGAAAACGGTTCCCGTAGGATCGTCTACGTATCTGGACCTGAAGACCTCTACATTTCCAAAAAAAGAAAGGAAGGCTACCTTCGCGCCCTTGCAGAATTTGGTGTTTCCGAAGATCCCTCCCTCATTTTAATATCCGACCTCACCCTAGAAGGCAACCTTCAGGTAGCCCAACATGTTCTTCGCATGGATCCCCGTCCAGAAGCTGTTTTTTGCATGATCGATCCTGTAGCTGTGGATGTATTGACCGAGTGGAAAAAATCAGGCATTCGTATCCCAGAGGATATTGCACTCGCTGGATTCACGAATAACCCTTCTTCCGCTGTGGTCGAACCGCCCTTGACCACCGTCGCCCAGCCAGGCTACGAAATGGGAAAGCTGGCCGTGAGCCATTTGCTCGATCAATTGGATGGAATGGCATCGGAAGACCCCATCTCCATCGTATTGGATACGACCTTGGTGGTTCGCAAATCTTCCCAGCATTTTCCTGTTAAAAAATAGGTGCGCTATTTTTGCTAAATTTCACTAGCCAGCCCTCCTCTTCCAAATGAAATCACAGATTACACAAGCCTTCCAACGCCATTTTGAAGCAGAGCCCCTTGTGGTCTTTGCTCCAGGAAGGATCAACTTGATTGGAGAGCACACCGACTATCAAGAAGGATTTGTATTCCCTGCAGCAGTTACGCAAGGGATTTGGGTGGGTATAGCAAAAAATAACTTGACAGTATGCAGGGCCTACTCCCTAGATTTTGAGCAGGAGTTTTGTTTTGAGCTGAATAGCATGTCTCCTAAAAAAGGACATTGGGCCACCTACATCATGGGCATGTGCACCCTACTGCACCAAGCAGGTTATCCCTTGGAAAACTTTGATCTTGTGATCGGAGGAGACATTCCAGTTGGAGGCGGGCTTTCCTCCTCTGCTGCACTCTCCGTTTCCCTCGGCCTAGCGCTATCCGAATTATTTGCCTTTGGTATCCCAAAGAAAAACCTAGCCCTCTACGCACAAAAATCAGAACAGCTCTTTGCTGGGGTGAATTGTGGAATCATGGACCCTTATGCATCAGCCTTTGGAAAGCAGGGACAAGCCATACTGCTAGATTGCAGAAATTTGGATCATCAAGAGGTACCAGTAGACCTCGGGGACTATGGATTACTGTTAATCCACTCTAAAGTTTCCCATTCCCTAGCCTCTTCTGCTTACAATCAACGGCGTGCATCCTGTGAGGAGAGCGTAGTTATTTTACAGCAGTCCTATCCGGAGATCAAGACACTTCGAGACTTGGCAGTGAGCGATTTACCCACCATCAAAAGTCTATTGCCTGAAGCCCTGTTTCCCAAGGCAAAGCATGTGATTTCAGAATGTGCGCGCGTCCACCAAACAGCAGAAGCTCTTCAAAAGGGGAGTCTTTCCGAAGTAGGCAGGTTATTGAATGCTTCCCATCAAAGTTTAAGTAATGATTTCAAGGTAAGCTGTGCGGAACTTGATTTTCTTGCTAAGCAAACCGAAAATACCCAAGCAGTATTGGGAGCAA
>CANHCD010000166.1 GCA_947458795.1 Cyclobacteriaceae bacterium
CGTATACTTTCAAGATCATCCTCAACTAGTTAATGAATTTCTTTCATGCTTTCCTCATGCGCCTGCAGGATCTTGCCGATCAGTTCGCTCGATAAGGCAGTGGATAAGAAGAGACTTTCAAACTGAGATGGAGCCAAGTAGACCCCTCGCTTCAGCATACTTTGGAAGTACCGACCAAAGAGCTGGGTATCTGATTTTTTGGCAGATTCAAAATCAGTGACTGGGCTAGCAGTGAAAAACAAGGAATACATGCTCCCCAATTTGTTGAGGGTAAAGTCGAAGCCCAAGGTTGAATTGATACGAGTTATTCCTGACGTGAGCTCATCCCCTATTGCTTCCAAGCGATCGTAGATTTCTGGATGAGTATCTAAGTGATGAAGCATGGCCAGGCCTGCTGCCATCGCAATGGGATTTCCAGATAGTGTGCCTGCTTGGTACACAGGTCCTGCAGGAGAGACAAAGTCCATGATCTCCTTTTTTCCTCCATAGGCCCCAACTGGCATTCCTCCACCAATGATTTTACCAAGAGTAGTCAAATCGGGAATCACCCCAAATCTCTCTTGCGCACCACCCTTGGCCAATCGAAAACCGGTCATCACCTCATCAAAAATCAAGACTATCCCTTCGCGGGTACAAATCTCACGAAGACCTTTCAGGTACCCATCTTGCGGTAAAGTCAATCCCATATTTCCTGCTACCGGCTCCAAAATCAAGGCGGCGATTTCACCTCTATTGGCCGCCACCAATGCCTCAACAGCATTTAGGTCGTTGAATGGCGCTAAAAGTGTGTCTTTTGCAGTACCGAGGGTTACCCCGGGAGAATCCGGATGGCCCATGGTGATCGCACCAGAACCCGCAGCAATGAGAAAGGAATCTCCATGTCCATGGTAATGTCCTTCCATTTTGATGATTTTGTCCCGCCCAGTATAGCCTCTCGCAACGCGGATAGCAGACATAGTGGCTTCAGTACCTGAGTTGACCATGCGTACTTTTTCAACAGATGGCACCATCCGAACCAGTAGCTCTGCCATTTCAACCTCACGAGCAGTAGGCGCTCCAAAGGAGGTTCCATCCTCCATGGCACGAATCACCGCTTCACGGATCAGCGGAGAATTGTGACCCAAAAGCATCGGCCCCCAGCTGTTGATAAGTTCAATGTAGGAATTGCCGTCCTCGTCAAAAATAATTGCGCCATCTGCCCTTTTTATAAAGATGGGTTCACCACCTACGGCACGAAAAGCACGAACTGGAGAGTTTACGCCCCCAGGGATAAAATTTTTAGCATGGGCAAATAGCCTTTTGCTTTCAGAAATTTGCATGGTTTAGTTTAATGGGATCAATTCTCCAGATTCAAGCTTAAAAACAGGAGAATAGCTGTTGTTGTTCACGTTTTGAAAATTAAATCCCCAGGTCAGTCGACCGGTCTGCTTCCCGTTTTTATCTAAACTGGGGCGGAGATCAAAATCTTGCGCAAATTCCGCATTGGTATGTACCCAATGAACTAGTTCGACACCTAGAAGGGAGTTGGTGGAAGGGAATTGCAGGTGTTTGGAATAATACAGTTTTCGGAAATCATCCATCGCCTCCGAATGATACTTTGGGGTGTTATTGGAAATGAAATAGAAATTAGCGTATTCCAACATCTCAAAATTTGAAAAATTAAAGCCTAGCCAGGAATCCATGACCAGCAAGGGTACCTCAGCAGAAATGCTTTCCATTAGGGAAAACACCGGCTGTGCAAGTGCTGGATCATCTGAAAGTAAAATCACTTGGTTTACCGCAGGTTGGCTTCCTCTTCGTACACCCAAACCTTGAAGGAAAGTAGTGGCATTTTTAGAATCGACCTTCTGAACCTTGACGACACTAAACCCTTCCTTTGCCAACTGATTCTGTAGCAGAAGCCCAAGCTGCTCGTCACGAGAATTGCCACTGTAGCCAATGGCTACGGATTTTCCCCATCCTTGTTTTTTCAGGGCAACCACTACCCCATTGGCTAGAGAGCTTAGTGCTGGCCTAAATAAGTAGCTAAATTGACTTTCTTCATACCGGTCCCCGAGATTGGAAAGCGGATGAATAAATGGGATTTTTTGTGCCTCCGCAAAAGCGCTTACAAGGGCAGATTCCTCTGGATAAACAGGCCCTATGATTACATCTGCTGCAAGAACAGTTGGGTCTTTTACGAGTGCGTTTAGGTATTCCAGATCGCGCTTTGAATCGAAGGTGTGGAGCTGAATCGCTACTCCTTCCTCTTTCAATCTAGCCACTTCTAATTCAATTCCTTGGTAGAGCTCCAACAAGAAATTAGTAGATTCTATCAAAGAAATATCCTGTTCTACACTCGTGGTAAAAGGCAAGATTACAACGACGTCAAGCACCTTATCTTTCAAGATTCCTTGAGTCCCAGATTGAAGGATTTGGTTGAGGGTACTACGCTCAGAAGCCGACATGCTAGCCTTCTTCTGCAAGACATAAGCCAATGCAGCAGTAAACCCCTGGTTCTGCTTAAACTCCTCCAAATGGGTAATCAAAAAATCTGAGGAGGCAGATTGTAGATATTCAAAAGATGCGCGATGCCCTTTACTCACCATTGGTTCGCTAGTAAGTCCTTTTAATGCTTGAAGACCAGCTACCAGTTGATTATTTTGGAAATAGGCCAAGGCGAGTAGGTAGGTTACCTCTTCTGATTTGCTCCAAGCCTTGCCCTTCAAAGCCGTCAACAGTTCGATGGCATGAGGAGCTTGTTTAAGTTGAAGCGCGGCTTCTGCGCTATGAAAGGCCGCATAATGGGAGAGCAAGCTATATTTTGTCTCATCAAGAAAAGCTACAAACCCATCTTTAGCCATTCCATAGGCTTTGGCGTCCAAATCTGCTTTGGCTTTTAGGTACGCGGCTGGAGGCTGTTGCGCCACTGCATAAGCAGTACTTAAAATGAAGGAAAGAACAAGGAGAACTTTTCGCATGAGTACTGATTGGAAATTCGAAGATAATTCCATCAAAAATAAGTCATTTTTTTTAATCTGAAATGGGGCGCTACTACCCGTACTTCATCAATACCGAGCAGCTAGTAGCAGCTGCAATTCCTTGTGGCTTAACCCAAATTTCTTGGCCATAAAGGCATTGGTCAAACTTCCTCGATAAGTATACACCCCTTTGAGAAACCATTTGTAGGTAAATATCATTTCCTCAGCCCCTCCCAAGTCATTCATCTGGAGAAGTATCGGCGTAAAGATGTTACTCAAAGAATAGGAGGCTGTTCGGGCTACTCTAGAAGCAATATTCGGCACCCCATAATGGATCACATCATGCATGCGATACACTGGGTTTTCATGGGATGTCACCTGAGCCGTTTCTATGCAGCCACCTTGGTCAATACTGACATCAATCACAATGCTTCCAGGAATCATTTTGGAAATCATTTCTTCGGAAACTACTATTTTATTTTTCCCCTTTTCGGCTCGCAAGGCTCCGATGACCACATCTGCTTCAGACAAAGCCTGTGAAAGATTTGCATTATCTATGGTGGAAGTTGCAATTTGCTGCCCGAGTAGCTGTTTGATTCGTCGGAGTTTGTAGAGGTGATTGTCAAAAACTTTGATGTTTGCACCCAAACCTAGGGCAGTTCTCGCGGCATATTCCGCCACAGTCCCTGCACCAATGATGACCACCTGGGTCGGTGGCACTCCCGTAATTCCTCCTAAAATCAATCCTTTCCCTTCGTTTACGCTAGAAAGGTATTCCGAAGCAATCTGCATCACCGTGCTTCCAGCGATTTCTGACATGGCACGAACTACTGGCATCCCTCCCACTTTGTCTTCTAAGTACTCAAAAGCAAGGGAAGTGATTTTTTTTGTATTGAGCGCTTGAATGTAACTCGCTTCCTGTTTTTCAAGTTGCAAGGCTGAAATCAAACAGGCACCTACGGCCATGTCTGCTATTTCTTCTTCCGTGGGGGCATTTACTTTGACGACTACATCTGCAGCAAATGCCTCCTTGCGGGAATAAACTATTCGTGCACCTGCATCCGAAAACTGTCGGTCTGAAAACTTAGCGCGGTCCCCTGCCTGTGTTTCTACTAGGACTGATATCCCATTCTCAGTTAGAATACGAACCGCTTCAGGGCTTAAAACCACTCGCTTCTCTTCGGAGGAAGTCTCCTTAGGCAAACCTATGGTGATGTGTTTACTTCCTTTTTTTTGTTGGGCGGGAGACTCTTTGGGAATCAATCCCACGGCAGCTACTCCAGACAAATCAGTGGCCATTTTGATGGTGGTGAAAGGTTAATATTCTTCCTGTTTCAGAGGCTAAGGCAAGCTCAATATGGAAAAACCGGTCTGGCAAAAAGGGAGCAATCTTTTCAGCCCACTCGAGCCAACAGTAGTTTCCACTATAAAAATACTCTTCTATTCCGATATCCAAGGCCTCCATGGGATCATCTAAGCGATAAAAATCAAAATGATAGAGGAGTCCTTTCGCTTTAGTTTGGTATTCGTTGACGATTCCGAAGGTAGGGCTACTTACCGAATCCGCTACCTCTAATACTTTTGCAAGGGATTTGATCAACGTAGTCTTTCCTGCACCCATTTCACCCTTGAAAATCCAAACTTTTTGATCACCCGCTTCCTGAATCAACAGGTGGGCAATGTCATCAATATGGTCTAAGGTATAGGAAATGGTTTGCAAAATAATCAGGTCTTAGACCGCAAATGTACAATAGGAACGATCATTTCCTCAAGAGAAATCCCCCCATGCTGGAAAGTATCCTTGAAGTGGTTTACGTAGTAGTTGTAATTATTGGGGTAAGCAAAGAAATAATCCTCTACTGCAAAGACATAGGAAGAGGATACATTTAATCTCGGAAGCTTGGCATCCTCGGGGCGCTTCACCTCAAAAACTTTCCCTGCCTCAAAATTCAAATTCTTTCCTTGCTTGTAGCGCAAGTTTGTCGTGACATGCTTGTCTCCAATAATCTTATAGGGCCTATTTACCCTCTTGGTGCCGTGATCTGTGGTTAAAATCACCTCCCCCCCTGCTTGCTGTATTTTTTTCATCAGCTCAAATAAGGAGGAATGTTCAAACCAACTTCGGGTCAAGGAGCGGTACGCCGACTCATCCGGTGCCAGCTCACGGATCATTTTCATGTCTGTGCGCGCATGGGAAATCATGTCTACAAAATTGTAGACAAGCACATTGAATTCGTTTTGTAGCAAAGTATGGAATTGATCTAGCACCGCTTTTCCTTCCTGCATTTGCAAAATCTTGTGGTAGGAATACTTAACAGGGATTCTATTTTTTTCCAGGTTGATTTTTAACCATTCCTCCTCACTTTTATTTTTCCCCTCTTCCGAATCTTCGTTTTCCCATAAGTGTGGATAGCGGCTGGCCATCTCTGAAGGCATCATGCCAGA
>CANHCD010000167.1 GCA_947458795.1 Cyclobacteriaceae bacterium
AGTATTCCGGCTTAAACGGTCCTTTCACTTCCACGCCGATGTACTGCGCTTGGTCTTGAGAAAGGGTGTCTAGCTGTACGCCCAACTTAGCCAGGTGCAAGAAGGCAACCTTCTCGTCCAAATGCTTCGGAAGTACATACACACCAGGGGTGTAGTTCTTGTAGTTGGCCCACAACTCTAGCTGTGCCAAAGTCTGGTTGGTGAAGGAGTTGGACATCACAAACGATGGGTGACCAGTAGCACAACCCAAGTTCACCAATCGGCCTTCTGCCAACACGATGATTTCCTTGCCATCGATCTCGTACAAGTCTACCTGTGGCTTGATCACGTTCTTCGTGTTGCCATAGTTGTCGTTCAACCAGGCCATGTCAATCTCGTTGTCGAAGTGGCCAATGTTACACACAATCGCCTTATCCTTCATTGCCTTGAAGTGTGCTCCGCTGATGATGTCTTTGTTACCCGTAGCAGTCACCACGATGTCAGCTTCTTGGATTGCATCGGCCATCTTCTTCACTGCAAAGCCATCCATAGCTGCCTGAAGTGCGCAGATTGGGTCAATTTCAGTGACGATTACACGTGCACCCGCACCTTTAAGCGATGCGGCAGATCCTTTTCCTACGTCACCATAGCCAGCAACTACTGCTACCTTTCCAGCCATCATCACATCAGTAGCACGACGGATCGCATCTACTAGAGATTCTTTACAGCCGTATTTGTTGTCAAACTTGGATTTGGTTACCGAGTCGTTCACGTTGATGGCAGGCATAGGGAGCGTGCCGTTTTTCATTCGCTCGTACAGACGGTGTACACCCGTGGTAGTTTCCTCAGAAAGACCACGGATTCCTGCCACTAAGTCAGGGTATTGGTCTAGCACCATGTTGGTCAAGTCACCACCGTCATCTAGGATCATGTTGAGGGGCTGCTGGCCTTCGCCGAAAAATAGCGTTTGCTCGATGCACCAGTCAAATTCCTCGGCAGTTTGTCCTTTCCATGCATACACCTGAATACCTGCTGCTGCGATGGCTGCTGCTGCATGGTCTTGGGTAGAGAATATGTTGCAAGTAGACCAAGTTACCTCAGCGCCCAGCGCAACTAGGGTTTCGATCAACACGGCAGTTTGGATAGTCATGTGAAGGCAGCCAGCCACGCGTGCACCTTTGAGGGGCTGTGAAGGTCCGAATTCAGCACGAAGGGCCATCAATCCTGGCATTTCGGCTTCTGCCAAACGAATTTCTTTTCTTCCCCACTCTGCGAGGGAGATGTCTTTTACTTTGTAAGGGATGTAAGTGGTAGTGGACATACTTTATGAATTGTTAAAAATGATTCTAGTTAGTTGGTTAACTGATAAAACGCCTAATTGGTTAACCTGCGAAAGGTTTGCCTACCTCTGGAAGGTTAATTTGCTGAAAGCAGGTGGGTTTTGCCTTTGGCCCCGCAAAGGTATTAGATAAATTCCGGAATCAGAAGCCGAATCAGAAATTCGGGAAGCTAATCTCTTTGATACCAAAACTTTGCTGTCTGCCAGAGGGAAGTTCCAGTAGCAAGTTTCCTATCTCGGTCAAGCCAATGATTTTTCCTTCTAGCTCCTGCTCGCCTACCTTAAAAACGGCCCATTTCTCAATTAAATACAAGTGCTGCAAGTATTCCTGGGTGAGCACTGCATTTTTTCCTTTCTTAAGCGCAATGTAAGCTTGCTCTAAATGAACAACTATAAGTTTAAAAAGCTCTTCCAAGGGATAGGTATTCCCAGTGACCAAGGATAGTGAAGTTGCCTGAGGGCTTCCAAATTGATTTTGGTTGATGTTTAACCCAATTCCCACGACAGCATACTCCCAACCCTTGCTCCCAACTAGATTTTCGATCAATATTCCCCCTATTTTCCCAAAACCAGGAATTACCAAATCATTTGGCCATTTTACCAGAAGCCCAGGAACATACTCTTGAAAGCACCTGCGAATGGCATTCGAAATGGCCATGTTTAAAAGAAACTGTTCACTTAAATCCAAAAATTTGGGTTGGAGAACCAAGGAAAAGGTCAAGTTCTCTCCTGGCTTAGTTTCCCAAGAGTTGCCACGCTGTCCCTTCCCACGGGTTTGGTGATTGGTAATAAATATACTTCCCTCAGTTGCCTCTTTTTGGCGTAAAGCTTGCAAGGCCATGTCATTGGTGGAATGACAGTCTGGCAGGAAATGAATATCTTTACCTAAAAAAAGGGTGTTGGCAAGAATTTTATACATTAGATTATTCTTCGAGATGCAAAGATACCGAAGACTCAATTTAAATCAATCCTATGACAGCACAACAGCTGAGTAAGATCATCGCCAAAGGAATGGAAGAAAAAAAGGCTTCCGACATCTTAGTGATGGATCTCAGGTCAGTAAAAGATACCGTGACCGATTTTTTTGTGATTTGTTCGGGCAATTCAGGCACTCAATTGGATGCAATTTCCAAATCCATCGAAGAGGAAGTACACAAAGCTGCTGAGTCTCCCGCTTGGAAAGTTGAGGGTAGATCCAATGGACAATGGATTTTGATGGACTATGTAAATGTGGTAGCCCACATATTTTTATCGGACACCCGAGAATATTATGGTTTGGAAGATTTGTGGGGCGATGCAAAGACCACCCGCATTTCTTAGTATTTCCAATGAACTTTCGAGAAGTAAATCTGTTTTAGCATATACACAAGTACCCCATAACTAGCAATGAGCGACAAAAACAAGAATAAAAATTTCACCCCGAAGGTGCCTCAAAAACCAAATTTCCAACTTTGGCTAATTGTAGCTGCGGTGATGGTGCTAGTGGGACTCACCTGGATTCAACAACGCGGTGCTGTATTAGACATTACGCAAAAGCGTTTTGAGGACATTTACACCGCTGGGGATGTCTCCAAGGTGGTCATTGTTCGGAACATGAACCGTGTGGATGTTACCCTTAAGCCTGCTGCACTTCAAAAAGCCAAATACAAAACTGAGCTCGAGGCCAATTCCAACTTTTTCAATCTTGAAGGTCCTCACTATTCCCTACAAGTAACTACCGCAGACAAATTTCAAGCTGACTTCCAGGCAATTGAGGAAAAAATGCCTGCAGGAACAGAGAAAATAGGGTTCTCCGTCACCAACGAAGAAAACTGGAGCAACTATTTTGGAAGCTTTGGATTCATGATTCTTTTGTTTGTGTTGTTCTGGTTTATGATGCGCCGCATGTCAGGAGCATCAGGTCCAGGTGGACAAATTTTCAATGTAGGCAAATCCAAGGCTCAGCTTTTTGATGCTGACAACAAGGTTAAAATCACTTTTGACAATGTGGCGGGCTTAGATGAGGCGAAAGAAGAAATCCAAGAAATCGTTGAATTCCTTAAAAACCCTTCCAAATTCACCAAGCTAGGTGGCAAGATCCCAAAAGGTGCCTTACTTGTAGGCCCTCCTGGCACCGGTAAAACCTTGCTTGCCAAGGCTGTTGCTGGGGAAGCGGGTGTACCCTTCTTCACGCTTTCAGGATCTGATTTCGTAGAAATGTTTGTTGGGGTGGGTGCAGCACGTGTGCGTGATCTCTTCAAGCAAGCGAAAGAAAAGGCACCCTGTATCATCTTTATCGATGAAATCGACGCAATCGGTAGATCTAGAGGAAAAGGACAGATGCCTGGTTCAAACGACGAACGAGAAAATACCCTAAACTCCCTACTCGTAGAGATGGATGGGTTTGGTACCGACTCCGGAGTAATTGTCTTGGCTGCTACCAACCGTCCTGATGTATTGGACGCTGCATTGCTTCGTGCTGGACGATTTGATCGACAGATCTCCATCGACAAACCAGATATCGTAGGCAGAGAAGCAATCTTTAAGGTTCACCTGAAGCCTATCAAAACCGCTGCAGAGATTGATCCCAAGAAATTAGCTGCACAAACTCCGGGATTTGCTGGAGCAGAAATTGCCAATGTGTGTAACGAAGCAGCATTGATCGCTGCACGAAGAAATAAAGAGGCAGTTGACATGCAAGATTTCCAAGATGCCATTGACAGGGTCATTGGAGGCTTGGAAAAGAAAACGAAAATAATCTCCCCAGACGAGAAGAAAATCGTAGCCTACCACGAGGCTGGACATGCAGTAGCAGGCTGGTTCTTGGAGCATGCCGACCCTTTGGTGAAGGTATCCATTGTCCCTCGAGGAATTGCAGCATTAGGCTATGCGCAGTACTTGCCTAAGGAACAGTTTCTTTACCAAACTGAGCAATTGATCGACGAGATGTGCATGACCTTGGGTGGTCGCGCAGCGGAACAAATCATCTTTGGAAAAATCTCCACTGGTGCATTGAGTGATCTAGAACGCATCACCAAAATGGCCTATTCCATCGTATCGGTCTACGGCATGAACGAAAAGCTGGGTAACGTCTCTTTTTACGACAGCAAGAGCGATGGGTACAAAATGACCAAGCCCTACTCAGAAGCTACAGCCGAAATGATCGACCAGGAAGTAAGCAAGCTGGTAGAGCATGCCTATGGCCGTGTACTCGACTTGTTGCGTAAGCATCAGGTAGAACTCGAAATCTTGGCAAAGGAACTTTTGGAAAAAGAAATTCTTTTCCAAGCGGATTTGGAGCGATTGATTGGCAAGCGCCCTTTTGAAAAGGAGACGACTTACCAGGCCTTTACCAACAAAAAGGAGCCCGTAGTGGCTGAAGTAGCATCCCCTGAAGCAGCGGAGGTGACTGAAAAGGAAGAAACTACCGAAGTAATTCCTCCAAGTTCTGAACCGGGTGCTGAAGAATCCAAAACAGAAGCTTAACCTGAAAAGCCCCAGAAATCGGGGCTTTTCCTTTTTTAAGGGATTGCTTCTATCTTTACCACATGCAAATTGCTCCCCTTGATTTTCCCCTACATGGGAAAAAGCTGTTCTTCGCCTCCGACTTTCACTTAGGTGCCCCAGATTTTAAATCGAGCAGGGAGCGTCAAGATCGCATCATCGCTTGGCTGGATTACGTTGCAGATGAGGCAGCAGCGATCTTTTTGGTAGGAGATATCTTCGACTTCTGGTTTGAGTACAAGCAAGTCATCCCAAAAGGGCAGCTTCCATTTTTAGCGAAGCTCTCCCACCTTCGTGACCGGGGGATTCCAATTCTTTTTTTCACGGGCAACCATGACCTATGGATGCGGGATTACTTCACTACCGAGTTGGGAATACCCGTGTATACCCATCCCATTGAAATTCAGGTAGCAGGAAAAAAAATCTTGGTAGGACATGGAGATGTCTTGGGTCCAGGTGATCCCACTTACAAAGTGCTTAAAAAAGTATTTACCAGCCCGATAGCTCAGTGGCTTTTTCGATGGACCCATCCTGACATTGGCATTAGCCTGGCTCGCGCATGGTCTAGCAAAAGCCGAATCAGTAATAGCAGTAAG
>CANHCD010000168.1 GCA_947458795.1 Cyclobacteriaceae bacterium
ATGGGGATCACTAGTGGGAGAAAATTGAAAGCATTTTTTAAGACAGGTTATTTTTCTTCCCTTTTTGCCACCCTTGTACCCCTAATCAATGGACTGGTAGTGGCTTACATTAGTCAGTGGGTCAGTCCTGAGGCAGGTGAACGCCTGATTTTTGCAATTCTTGCTGCTTCGGCTTCCTACATTGCCGTGCCAGCAGCGATGAAGTTATCCAATCCGGAAGCAGATGAAGGACTATATGTTCCCATGGCCTTGGCGGTGACCTTTCCTTTTAACCTTACCCTAGGGATGCCTATTTATTGGATGATTATCCAAGCGACTTGAGTAGGGGATGATCTTCATTCAAAAAGTGTGATTTTTCACTGGCTGTAGGCATTCTGCAGCTCGATTTTCGACCAAACCACTGGTACCTGTGCTTTCCAATCCACTGGTAGATTAGGTCTCGTACTCCTTTTGGGATGATAATTAGTGAGTAGAAGAGGGACCAGCCTCCGCCTAAAAGTCGTGCTACACGGAGAGCGGCTGTGCTTCCGAGGTAGACCTGTCCTTCCTCTACCAATACCAGGGTTTCCAAATAGCTTGGGGGTAACTGGTACATTTTCAGCACCCTTTGACCTGCAGATCCTTGAATAGAGGCTAGGAGCAACTTTTTTTTGGCATCTCGCTTCAATACAAAATCCACTGCCGCATTGCACAAGCTACAGTGTCCATCAAAGAGCAAGATGGATTCCCGGTGCATCAGCGGAGGAGTTGAATCGTTCCTTTCAAGGTTTGTTGTTTCTTGGTTGGGTCCACCACATCGAAAAAGACTGTTCCAGAATAGTAATAAGTTCCAGCTGGAAGTTCATTTCCACTTGGGTCTTTTCCATCCCAACGGATAAAAGGATCATTTTCTGTTGCGCTTTGGCTTGCATAGCGGAAAACTTCTGTTCCCCAGCGGTTTACTATAAACAGCTCCACCTGGCTGACAAATCTTGGGCATTTTGAGAAAGGGTTGTCAAAAGCCATGAAGGTATCGTTGAGCCCATCTCCATTGGGAGAAAATGCATTTGGCAGGAGGTAGTTCGGGCAGTTGTCGAGGCATACCACATTGCTTTTTGGGCTTTCATTGCCGGAGCGATCTACTGCGGTGATGTAATAGCAGCCTTTGTAATTCGCAAGATTTCTAAGCGTGGCTCGAAGCTGGATCGCGGAATATTGACCGATGCGGGTAAAGGTTCCGTCTGGGCTGCCATCCGGATTGAAGTATAAGCGGTAGCCACTTAGTTGATCGTCACAGTTGCCACTGAAATTTGGTTTCCAGCTCAATTCATGCGTGTAGGTAATTGTACCGCAGGACTGTTCCGCGACATATTTAGCACAGTCAGGTCCTTCAAAAGTAAGCACTGGGGCGCAAGGAAGACGGTTGTCATCTGGTTTGGCGCAGATAATTTGAGACCGATTTTCGAGGGGATATACCAGTCTAGCCACATTGTAGGCTCCTTTGGTCACTACATAATAGCAGTATTCGAGGTCTTTTTTAAGCTTTACTCCATTGAATTTGCCTTCATCCAGGTAAATAGATCCCTTTTGGGTCACATCTACATCTGAGATTTTAACGAAGTTGGTCACATCAAGTGCGGCGGCATCCGCTCGGTTTCGGTAAACTTCGTGCGTGTATTTGGCAATGGAATTATTCCAAGGAACATTAAAAGACCACTTGAGCTCAATCGCTTCATTGATAATGGTGGGTTCAAGTCGAACCGAAGAGGCTGCAGTAGACGTATCAATTTTAATGTTATTGTCAAGCAACACCACCTTGTAATTGTAAACCAGGTTTTTGGTATTCAATTTTTTATCGGTGAACAAGGTGTCTGTGGTTTTTCCCAACGACAGACGATTTTGCGCGCCAGTAAATCCTTCGCTTCGAATCAATTCATAGGAATAGGGGCCTGGAAATTGCACTTTATCCAAGTCGTAGGGCGGAGTCCATTTGACAAAAATCTCCCCTTCTTTCTCATCTGTGGCAGTAATGCTTACATTAGTTAGGATGGGTACATCCACGTCAATGGTGATACAGATTTCTTTTGAAACAATACTTTCGCCTAATCTTGGAGTAGGGAATGTTGCCACCAATCTGTAGCAGTAGGTGTTTCCTGGAGCTAGTCCCTCCCCTCCATTTTTGTCGGTAAAGGTAAAGGTGGTCATGTTGGTAGTTCCAATGAGTTCGAACCCAGCACGAATGCCTGTTTCGCAAGAATCCGGTTCATAAGGATCAGAATTAAGCCTTCTCCAGACCTGCATTTCTTGCGCAGAACTGGCACAGGCATAAGGATCCCAGTTTAGTTTTAGGGTTCTACCAGGCAATTGCTCTAGTTCATCCCAAACTGGCGGAGGACCAATGACTTTAATTTTCCAAGTCTGAATATCTACCAATTTAGGTCCAGAGAGCGGCTTGTCCGTGATGCGTACACGTACCTCATACTCTCGTTCCCGCACATGGTTGCAGACCGTTTGCCAATTAAAATTCACAATGCCTGGCTGCACCTGGAACTCGTTTTCTGGTTTGTAGGTAGCTGGGGAAGTGTTGATTTCCATAGGTTCCCCAAAAACTTCAATTTTGATGGGATCTCCATCCGGGTCTTGTCCTTGAATGATTTCCTTGATTCGCGTTCCTGCCACCATGCATAGGTCGGGGGGAAGAATCAGTTTGGGTCGTTTATTCTTCGAGTTTTCAATGATGATCTGCATGTCCCGAACCACGTAGCCGATTTCCACATACTTTCCATCGATTTTACGCCATTCAGTGATCCGCATTGCCACACTGTATTGCCCCGCAGTGCCAGGAGCATCCCAGACCAGGTCTCCAAAAATGGCATCCACCCTCATAAAAGCTGGGCCGGTGCCATCTTCTTTATTCTTACTGAATTCTGCGCTTGCAGGGTCTCGGTAATTGTTGACTACACGCTCAAATCCCTGCTTGGGAATTTCAATGCGGTACGAAAGGCTATCTCCATCCGGATCGTAAGCCCCAGGATTATGAATGTACCGCACGTTTACGGCGCCATTATCCACCGGTGGGATGGTCAAAACTGGGGAGTTGTTGACCCCAATAAAAGGATCAATTGTGATTTCGGTTTCCACATAGAATGGGGTGTCTACCGAATTGTTCGTGTTGAGGGTCAGGTCATTTCGGTTGAATTCTAAGAAACGAATTTTGTATTTGCCGGGACCCTGGAAAGTATGCGTGATGACAAAGGTGTTTTTTTCGATCAGGTCTCCTAAATCTTCCACTAGCGAAAAATCACTTTTTGTGTTGAGCTGCTCCTCTCGTCCGTCTCCAAAATTGATTCGCCCTGGACCGAAGGTTACAGAGGAACGGGTATCTGTGTAGCCTACTACCGTGATTCGGTAGGTGAGTGTCTGAACCGAAATTCGCTCCGCAATGATTTCACCAGCACGAATGTGTGTGGCCCAAGAGAAATTCAGGGATGAAAAAAATGCGATGGAAAAAAGAATAAAATAAATTTTAAGCTTCATATCGGTTAAGGTGACTAGGCTAGGATTAAAATGGGTACTGAGAATGGGTTCAGACGAACTGATTTTACACAATTTTTTCTGTGTATACGAAGTAAACGGATGGATGGAGAAAAACCATCAAATATTAAAACAATAAAATTGAACAGACTGTTGGGAACCAAATAAATTTAAGTCTTTTCCACTTAAAAATACTAGCTTATTTAGAATCGTTTAAAATAAGAAAGCAGTTCTTTCACAGATTGGATACTAGCCTTCTCGGATGTAAATTTGGGCAATTGAACAGCAAAACCAGTTTGTTTTAAACTAATCTTAATTATTTATGACTTGGGTTACCAAAACCTTGAATAGCACCCTCGGAAGAAAATTGATTATGGCGCTGACCGGTCTTTTTCTTATCCTGTTTTTGACGGGCCACGTGTCAGGAAATTTGCTTCTGTTTAAAGGAGATGGAGGTCAGGCATTTAACATGTATGCCAAGTTTATGACTACCAATCCAGCAGTAAAGTTGTTGTCCTACCTGACCTACATTTCAGTGATTGGACACATCATCTACTCAATCTCTCTATCGCTTTACAACAAGTCTGCTCGCCCAGTCGCCTACTCTACTTCCAAAGGGAGTACGAACAGCGCTTGGTCCTCCCGCAACATGGGTGTGCTCGGAACTATCATCCTTATTTTCTTAGTAGTCCATCTTCAAGGTTTTTGGGCCAAAATGCATTGGGGAGAAATGCCCACCGTCACCTACGATGGAGAAGTTTACAAAGACCTTTTCCTTATAGTTAATGAAGCCTTCAAGCAAGGTTGGCTTGTTGCTTTGTATGTGTTGTCCATGATCTTTTTAGGCTTTCACCTCTCTCACGGATTTGCCTCTGCGTTCCAAACCCTTGGACTCAACCATAAAAAATATTCTCCGGCGATCAAAGCCATTGGTGCAGCTTACTCTATTTTGGTACCTGCATTGTTTGCCTCCATGCCCTTGTACATTCACTTCTCTAGCTACTAATAAAGTCCCGTATGATACTCGATTCCAAAATACCCGCTGGTCCTTTGGCAGAAAAATGGACTAAGCACAAGTTTTCAAGTAAACTCGTCAATCCAGCCAACAAGCGTAAATACGACGTGATCGTCGTAGGTACTGGTTTGGCAGGTGCATCCGCAGCAGCTTCCCTCGCGGAGCTCGGATACAATGTGAAGGCTTTTTGCTTCCAAGATAGCCCTAGGAGAGCGCACTCCATTGCAGCGCAAGGGGGTATCAATGCAGCCAAAAACTACCAGAACGATGGGGACTCTATCTACAGACTATTCTACGATACCATCAAGGGTGGAGATTACCGTGCTCGTGAAGGCAACGTGTACCGTCTTGCAGAAGTTTCGGTAAAAATCATTGACCAATGCGTGGCTCAAGGGGTTCCTTTTGCCCGGGAATATGGGGGGCTTTTGGCCAACCGTTCCTTTGGAGGAGCTCAAGTGTCCCGAACCTTTTATGCTCGCGGTCAAACAGGACAGCAATTACTTTTAGGTGCCTATTCAGCTTTGAGCCGTCAGGTAGCCAATGGCAAGGTAAAATTGTTTCCACGGACCGAAATGATGGATTTGGTGGTGATCGATGGCCAAGCCAAAGGAATTGTGACGCGTAACTTGATTACTGGAGCGGTAGAAACGCATGCAGCACATGCTGTGCTGCTCTGCACTGGTGGATATGGTAACGTATTTTTCCTTTCTACCAATGCGATGGGTTCCAATGTTACCGCAGCATGGAGAGCACACAAGCGTGGGGCATTTTTTGCCAATCCTTGCTTTACCCAGATTCACCCAACTTGTATTCCAGTATCGGGAGACCACCAGTCCAAGTTGACTTTGATGTCAGAAT
>CANHCD010000169.1 GCA_947458795.1 Cyclobacteriaceae bacterium
CGATAGAGGCAAAGCGCTATTATTCCAAGACAGCAACACTCGGAGAAGAATCTGAATCGCAGGAGAGTGGCTATTATTTGTTCTCCTTGATTTCTTTAGGAAAGATTGCAACTGCCGAAAAAAATAAAGCTTTGGCAAGAACCTATTTCAACCAAGTGAAGCGGTATGCAAAGCGAAAGCATCCGGCGCATCAGGAAGCAAGAAATTTTATCAAAAAGAATAAACTCTAAGATTGCTGACCCTTATTTTTTCCCGTTTGCCATAGATAATTTGAATTCATGTAATAATGTGATCCAAATAAGTGGATTATTCGTTTTATTGTTCCTAATCTTTAACAAAATTCGGATTTTACCCTAAAAAACATTCGCATACTTATAGAATTTTCATCATTTATTGTAAATTTGTACCACATAAAATTTTGTAAAGCACAAAAAAATGGATAGCAACATTCGAATTAAATTCGATAAAATCGATCGAAGTATTTTGGAAATACTTCAGAGCAATGCCAAAATCACCAATGCTCAACTTTCAAAGGATATCGGGCTATCTCCTGCTCCTACTTTGGAGCGTGTTAAAAAATTGGAGCAATCTGGTATCATCAAGAGTTACCACGCGAAGTTGGATCCAGAGAAAATCGGATTGGGCGTGAGCACCTTTGTATTGGTAAGTTTAATTGGTCACAACAAAGGGAATATCGATGCCTTCATGAAGGAGATCAACCTAATTCCTGAAGTGATTGAATGTCATCACATTACCGGTACGGGTGACTTTATTTTGAAGATCATTGCCAAAGACATCATGGCTTACCAAAAATTGATGTTGGAAAAGGTTTCTGAAATCAAAGAAGTAGACTCCATGCAATCCATGGTAATCCTTTCTACTTTTAAGGATTCAAAAGTGCTTCCAATTCCAGCTTAATTAGCCAAAAAGAATTTTAGGGTGGCTATGCCACCCTTTTTTTTTGAATACCATGACAGAAAACCCTTGGAAAACTAAGTCCAAAGTAACGGTATACGAGAATCCCTGGATTCGCGTGGAGCACCACGAAGTGATTACCCCTGCGGGAAAGGATGGGATTTATGGGAAAACCCATTTCAAAAACAAAGCCATTGCCATTCTTCCGATTGATGAAGAAGGAAATACTTGGTTGGTAGGTCAATACCGCTATGCGCTGGATGCCTACTCCTGGGAAGTCCCGATGGGTGGAGGTCCCTTGGAAGTTGATACCCTTGCATCTGCAAAGCGGGAATTGAAAGAGGAAACTGGGCTGACTGCTAGCCAATGGACTGAGCTGCAGCTGATCCATACCTCCAACTCGGTAACCGACGAGGTCGGGTACATTTTCTTGGCTGAGGGTCTGACTGAAGGCGAACCGGAATTTGAAGATACCGAAGACATTAGCATCAAAAAACTTCCTTTTGTTGAAGCATTGGACTGGGTGATGCAGGGAAAAATCACCGATTCTTTGTCGGTAATCGCTATTTTTCGCGTAGCAAGAGCATTAGGTTATTGAAACTATGGCAGTACGAGAACAAGTAAAAACCACCTTTCTTTTGGCTTATCCAGTGATGCTCAGTCAGCTAGGACAAGTAGCTGTGGGCGTAGCCGATTCCATGATGGTGGGGCGCCTAGGGGCTTTGGAACTGGCAGCCTCCTCGCTAGCCAATAGTATATTTTTTGTACTCCTGATGTTTGGAATCGGAATTTCGATGGGTTTGACACCCTTGGTATCCAAGGCCTATGGCAAAGGGAAGACCAATCAAATCTCGAGACTCTTTAGCAATAGCCTATTGATAAATTTTTTAACAAGCCTTGTAATGCTTGGATTGGTTCTTTTATTCTCTAGAAATCTCAATCTTTTAAATCAGCCTGAAGAAGTAGAAGCTTTGGCATTGCCCTTTTTATTGATCATCACGGCCTCCTTGGTTCCGCTAATGGTCTTTCAAGCGTTCAAACAGTTTGTCGAAGGCCTTTCACAGACCAAGCAAGCCATGTTCATCACCATTGCTGCCAATTTGGTCAATGTATTTCTGAATTGGCTACTGATCTGGGGACATTGGGGATTTCCGGAATTGGGATTTTTAGGTGCCGCATGGGCAACCCTAATTTCACGTGTATTGATGATGGTGTTGATGGGAGCTTATGTACTTTATTCCAAGCGCTATGCAGATTTTGGCCTACGAATTCTTCGATTCAAACCCAATTGGACGCTTTGCCAGCGAATTTTGAAAATAGGGGTTCCTACGGGCTTTCAATTTATTTTTGAGGTATCCGCATTCAGTGCTGCCGCTGGGTATTTTAGGGAGGTTGGTGCATCCTTTTTTGGTGCGTCCAAAGCTCGAGCAAATTTTTGCGTATCGTTTTCAAAAGGTCGACAAGATTTTTAAGTAACCTAGGTTGCGCTACCAATCTAGAATTCTCCTTAATTTGCAAACATGGAACAGCAAGCAATAATTGAAGTCAAAGGTTTGCAAAAATCTTTTGGTTCGTTTGAGGCAGTAAAAAACGTCAGTTTTACGGTCAATAAAGGCGATGTATTTGGGTTTTTAGGGCCTAATGGCGCAGGAAAGAGCACTACCATGCGCTGTATGCTATCTCTGATCAAGCCCAATGCAGGTGATATCCGCATCTTTGGAAAAAACTTATTTGAAGAGCGCAATGCCATTTTAGCAAAAGTGGGCAGTATTGTCGAAAAGCCTGATTTTTACAAATATTTGTCGGCGCTGAAGAATTTAGAAATTTTTGCGCGCATTTCAGGTGCAGAAGTGAGTCAGAAAGCCATATACGAAACTTTAGATTTTGTGGGTTTGCTCGGTCGAGAAAAAGACAAAGTGGGTGGCTTTTCGCACGGTATGCGCCAGCGTTTAGGCATTGCCCAGACCTTATTACATCAGCCCGAACTCATTATTTTAGATGAACCCACCACCGGTTTAGATCCACAAGGTATCATAGAAGTAAGAGACCTCATTTTGCGCCTTAAAAATGAGCAAAACAAAACCGTTATTCTTTCTTCGCATCAGTTAGCCGAAATCGAGCTCGTGGCCAACCGCATGGTGATCATCAATAAGGGGCAAACCATTATTGAAGGCTCGGTTGCCGAACTCATGAATGCACAAGAAACATTGTTGCACATCGAACTTACGCACAACAGCCAAGGTGCAGCCGCACTTATTCATGAATTATTACCTGCTGTAAAAATTCAAGTAAGCTCACCTAAAACACTGGAATTGAACGTTGAGAAGCAATATGTTGCGCTGCTCAATTCCAAATTAGTGCAAGCCGGTTTTGAGGTGGTGGCACTCGAGCCCAAACGCAAACTAGAAGATTTTTTCATCCAAATGACTCAAGCCTAATGCTCTGGAAAAACACCTACAACGAATTCATTAAGATTTTAGCCAAACCCAGAAGCTACATTGGTTTAGCAGCGCTTACCTTACTGATCCTCATCATCCTATTTGCCATGAAAGCAGATGGCCGCATGTACATTTCCTTTGTGACGGCATCCTTTGAACAAACACTTTCCTTCAATGGCAATATCCTGAATGGCAACCTCATTGCATTTATTGTACTGCAAATGCTCATCGTGCACATTCCATTGCTTGTGGCTTTGGTAACCGGCGACTTACTTTCAGGCGAGGCAGCCATGGGTACCTTGCGCATGTTGCTCACCAAACCCATTAGCCGAAGTCAGGTTGTTTTCTCTAAATTAATTGCCGCTGCCGCTTACACCTTTATTTTGGTGCTCTGGATGGGCTTTTTGGCGTTAGTAGTAGGGCGCTGGGTTTTTGGCGATGGCGATTTAATCGTGCTCAATTCCGATGGTTTGGTCATTTTGAATTACACAGATGTGTTGTGGCGCTATGGCCTTGCATTCATGGTGGCTTATTTAGCACTCATGACCATTGCCACACTTTCTATTGCTTTTTCTGCTTTTGCAGACAACTCCATTGGCCCAATTGTCTCTACTATGGCAGTTATTATCCTTTTTACCATAATTGGCTCATTGGATGTCAGTGTATTCGATCACGTCAAGCCCTGGCTTTTTACCACCCACATGGCCTCTTGGCGTTCTTTTTTCAGTGACCCCGTGCCGTGGTCGGCTATCTGGGAGTCCGTCTGGATTTTATTGGCCCACAACATCTTATTTGTAGCAATCGCTATTTTCAAATTCAAACGCAAAGACATCACCTCATGAAGCATTTCTTCTTACTCCTCGCATTTATCAGTATTCAATTTGCTTTTGCGCAAGACCCCAACGAACTGGTAAAAGCTGTGCGCCTCAAGCTTGAGAAAGTCCAGGACTACTCCGCCGACATCCACATCAAAGCACAAGTACCCATGATCAAGATCGATGAAGTCGATGCGAAAGTGTTTTACAAGGTGCCCAACAAAATGAAAGTGGAGTCCAAAGGCATCGCAATTTTGCCCAAACAAGGCTTGGGTGAGCTCAATAACTTCTTGACCAACGAGAAAGCCTACACTTGCGCCCTGAACGGCACCAAAATGCTAGGAGAGGTCAAGACTTCAGTGGTTTCAGTTTTGCCTTTGACAGAAAATTCAGATGTGGTGCTCGTTAAACTCTGGATTGATCCTGCGAAAGACTTGATCCTCAAGTCGCAAATTACGAGCAAGAGTAATGGTACTTTGGATATTAACTACTTTTATGGCGACCAAGCTAAATATGGTTTACCGTATAAAATGGTCTTTACAATCGATGTCAAGAAGTTCAAATTACCCAAAAGTGTTGCTGCTGACCTCCATCAAAACAAAAAGAAGGCGAAGTCAGAAGACGGCCCTCAAACCGGTACAATTGTGCTGCAAATGAGCAACTACAAAGTCAATCTGGGTATTCCGGACGCGAAATTCAAAAATTAGTTAGGCCCAGCGCTTAGTAAATGACCTCGATAAGTGAAGTGTCAAAAGCTGGTGTGTAAGTGGCTTCTTGTCCGCTGTTGGGTGTGTTGAGTTCCCAATAAAAGATAGAGTAGTTGGTGTTTCCGTTGTTCAAGCAATAGAAAGTTGTGTCTAGCGGACCATAAAAATCTTGTGCTGTAATGGGGCAACAACTCAAACAAGCCGCTAATCCTTCTTGCTTGATATACCTGAAATGATCTAAATTAGAAGGGTTCAGGTTTTTAAAATGTATTTTGGCCCATGACTGAGCGTTTGTCGATAGATTGTAAATATTGGCTTCCTTGATGCTCAATGAGGAATAGTAAATGTCTTCTTCTATCGGAAAATATAAATCCTTGTTGATACGTAAAATATAGCGTTCCATTTTTTCTCGAGGTACAACAAACTCATAAGTACCATTCGAAGCAAGCACGATACTTTTCACGAAAAGCTCATCTGAGGTACCAATCGGAACTTTGTAAAG
>CANHCD010000170.1 GCA_947458795.1 Cyclobacteriaceae bacterium
ATTTGGGGGACTTCTGTAGGTGGAAAAGAGACCTTGACTTCGTCAGAATTCCTACCTGAGGAAGCTTGGCCTACGCCAGTCACTAAGCATGAGCCGAAAGAAGTAAAGTTGACTTTCGTTCAAGGCCAAATCAAAGGAGTGGATGGAGTATCCTATTCCAGTTCAGTCGATGCTATTTTGAAACTGCAATCCTTAGCTGCACCATTCGGCATTGGACGTGATATCCATGTAGGCGATACCATCATCGGAATTAAAGGGCGTGTAGGCTTTGAAGCCGCTGCTCCTGTCATTTTAATCAAAGCACATCAATTGCTCGAAAAGCACACCTTGACCAAGTGGCAGGCCTATTGGAAAAAGCAGGTAGCCGAGTTTTACGGCAACCACCTCCACGAAGGCCATTTCTTGGATCCTGTAATGCGAAATTTTGAGACTTTTCTTGAAAGTACGCAAGAGCAGGTTTCGGGAGAAGTTCGTGTACTGCTGCAGCCTTACCGCTTTACTTTATTAGGCATCACTTCCGATCATGACCTCATGTCCGCCAAATTCGGTTCCTACGGAGAAATGAACAAGGGATATACGGGAGAGGATGTAAAAGGATTCACTCGTATTTTGGGGAACCAAACTGCCATCTTTCACAAGGTCAAGAATTCAAATGAATAAGGTAAAAACAGCCGTTATTGGTGCAGCGGGCTACACCGGAGCCGAGTTGATTCGACTTCTAGTCCATCATCCTGCATGCGAACTAGTTTGCCTGCATTCCAATAGTCAAAAAGGCAAACGAGTGGATGAAGTGCATGGGGATTTATTAGGGGATTGTGACCTTCGATTTACAGATGTGGTATTAACTTCTGGTTTGGATGCAGTTTTTTTATGTCTTCCTCATGGAGAGGCAGCCACTTTCCTCGAAAGTCATTCCTTTCCAGAATCCACGGTTTTAATCGATTTATCTACTGATTTCCGAGACGAATCTGCAGGGTTTGTGTACGGTCTTCCAGAAGTCAACACTAAAAAAATAAGCAAAGCCAAGCGAATTGCTAACCCAGGTTGCTTCGCCACCGGCATCCAACTGGCATTAGCACCAGCAATTAAGCAAGGTTGGGTTCAAGGCCAAGTACATGTTACTGGCATTACGGGTTCAACAGGAGCTGGAAAAAGTTTAACTGAAACCTCTCATTTTAGCTACAGAACCTCCAATGTTTCGGTATACAAGCTTTTTACGCACCAGCACCTCACAGAAATCAAGCAGACATTCCAGCAATTAAATCCGAAAGTAAATCCAGAGATACTTTTTGTTCCCTATCGTGGTAATTTCACAAGGGGGATCTGGATTACAGCCTATTTTCCCTTTAGCGGAACACAGGAAGAAGCACTGGAAGCCTATAGCCAGTTTTATGCGGGATCGGCATTTACACACATTTCTAGTAAGGAACTCGATCTAAAACAGGTCGTCAATACCAATAAGTGCCTGCTCTACCTTCAAGTTGAAAAGGGGCAGCTAGTGGTGTATTCAGCTTTGGACAACCTATTGAAAGGTGCTTCAGGGCAGGCAGTTCAAAACTTCAACCTAGCCTTTGGTTTGGATGAGAAAATGGGCTTAAACCTGAAATCAATCGCATTCTAATTTAATCGTCCTCCAAAAATCAACCTACTTAGACTCTAAAAGATGAATTTATTCGACGTCTATCCCCTAATCCCAGTAACCCTAGTGAAAGCCGATGGTTGTCGCTTATGGGACGAGCAGGGTCAGGAATATTTGGATTTGTATGGAGGGCATGCAGTTATCTCCATTGGGCATAGCCATCCGCACTATGTCAAGCGAATCAGCGAGCAAGTCAACCAATTGGGATTTTATTCCAACTCCATTCAGATCCCATTGCAACAGGCTTTGGCGGATAAATTGGCCGAACTATCCTGCTTGCATAGCTACCAACTATTTTTGGTGAATTCAGGCGCCGAGGCAAATGAGAATGCCTTGAAAATGGCTTCTTTTGTGACGAAGAAATCTGGATTTATCGCATTTACAGGCTCCTTTCATGGTCGTACCTCTGCTGCAGTAGCACTAACAGACAATCCCAAATTAGTGGCTCCCTGCAATGCGCGCGAGGATTTCCATATCCTTCCTTTTGGGGATCTGGAAGAAGTAGAAAAAACGCTGGCCAGTCAAAGTATTGCTGGTATCATCGTGGAAGGAATCCAGGGTGTCGGAGGAATTCAAGTACCAAGCGCGGAGTTTTTGATAGGGCTATCCCAATTAGCTAAAAAATACGAGGCAAAACTTATCCTAGATGAAGTACAGTCTGGCTATGGTCGAACTGGACGATTTTTTGCACACCAGTGGGTAGATGGAGTTTTTCCTGACCTGATTACCATCGCCAAGGGCATGGGAAATGGTTTTCCAATCGGTGGGCTTTTGCTTTCTGAAGACTTTAAAGCAAGTTATGGGCTGCTAGGAACCACCTTTGGAGGCAATCACCTTGCTTGTGCTGCTGGCCTAGCCGTATTAGAGGTGTTGGAAGCAGAAAGATTGCAGCAAAAAGCATTGGAACTAGGAGATCGCCTGATGGCCGAACTCCGAACCATTCCTGGAGTGGTAGCAGTGCGAGGCAAAGGCTTGATGATCGGATTAGACTTAAATCAGGACGCTGGACCCATCCGTTCCCTTTTGGTATCCAAATACAAGATGTTTACCGGCTCTGCAGCAGGAAAAGAAACGATTCGTCTCCTCCCACCTTTGTCGGTTGACTGGAATCAGCTGCAATCCTTTGTAACCGCTTTAAAAGAAGTCTTGGCAAGCTAAATTCACTAAAATTTCCCTACCATGGAGCATTTTACCCAATTTGAATCTAGAGAACTCGGTCAGGAATTGATAGATCTGGCAGCAGCATACAAAGCAAACCCGGTCCTCCATGCTAAAAAAGGTACGGGAAAACGAGTGGGCTGCATATTTTTAAACCCTTCACTTCGTACGCGGGTCTCTACACAAATCGCTGCTCAGCAGCTGGGAATGGAAGCCATCGTACTGAATATGGACAAAGAAGGTTGGGCTCTTGAAATGCAGGAAGGCGCAATCATGAACAAGGGCACGGTCGAGCACATCAAAGATGCTGCTGGGGTCTTGGGCTCTTATTTTGATATTTTAGCCCTTCGCGCCTTTCCTTCGTTGACTCAAAAGGAAGAAGATGTAACTGACTTCGTACTCCATCAATTTATCAAGTACAGTGGCATCCCTGTGGTCAGTTTGGAATCAGCCATCCGCCATCCGCTACAGAGTTTGGCCGACCAGCTCACCATGCAGGAATTATCCAAAGGCAAAAAGAGACCCAAAGTAGTGCTCACCTGGGCACCACATATCAAGGCTATTCCTCATGCGGTAGCCAATAGTTTTGCAGAATGGACCTTAGGAATGGGACTTGACCTGACCATTTGCCATCCAGAGGGATATGAATTGGACGCTGAATTTACGCAAGGATCTAAAATAACCAATAATCAAAGTGAAGCATTACAAGGTGCTGATTTTGTGTATGTTAAAAACTGGTCAGCATTCAATGATTATGGGAAAATTCTGTGTACGGATGAACGATGGATGCTCACAGAGGCTCACCTGAAACAAGCTCCAGAAGCCAAAGTCATGCATTGCCTTCCCGTACGAAGAAATGTGGAGTTGTCAGATGAAATTCTGGATGGCTCACGATCCTTGGTACAGCAGCAGGCCTTCAACCGAATCTTTGCTGCACAGGCCGTCCTAAGCAAACTTTTGGAGTAATTTTGTTAATTTGAGGGGCCTATGAAAATCTCTATCATCAAAATCGGAGGGAATGTCATTGACTATCCAGAAAAACTGGATGAGTTTCTGAGCATTTTTGCCAAGGTGCCAGGCTTTAAAATCCTGGTACATGGAGGTGGCGTCATGGCTACCCGATTTGGTGAAAGCATGGGGATTATGCCAGAAATGGTGGATGGTCGCCGAATTACTGACAAGGACACCCTTGATATCGTAACCATGGTCTATGCTGGCTTAATCAGTAAAAGTGTGGTGGCCAAGTTGCAGGCTTTAAAGGTAAATGCATTGGGCATGAGTGGCGTAGACGGTAATTTAATTCGATCCACAAAGCGACCTGTCAAGGAGATTGATTTTGGTTTTGTAGGTGACATCAAAGAAGTGAATACTGCGCTTCTACAGCAACTCTTGCAAGCTGGACTCATTCCGGTAGTAAATGCGATTACACACGATAAAAAAGGACAACTGCTCAATACAAATGCAGATTCAATTGCTTCTGCCATTGCCACAAGCCTTGCCAAAGAGTATCCGATAGATTTGTACTTCTGTTTCAATAAATCTGGGGTATTGGTAGATGAAAAAAATGACCAATCCATCATCCCATTAATCAACGAAGACATTTACAAGGAGCTGCGTAAAGAGAATGTGATTCATTCGGGCATGATTCCAAAACTGGACAATGCCTTTGAAGCCCTAAAACAAGGAGTTCAGCGCGTCTGGATAGGCAAAGCTGAAAATTTACTAATGGCGGTTAAAGGGAAGAAAGCAGGCACCATTATCGAAAGACAACGTTACGAATTGTATTGATGGAGGAACTGAAAGCTGAAGCGATCGCTTTACTAAAGCAGTTGATTGCTATCCCCTCATTTTCGAAGGAAGAAGGAGGAACAGCAGATGTAATCGCCAATTTTTTAGCCAAAAAAGGAATTGTTCCCCAACGTCAAGGCAATAATGTTTGGGCCTTTTTAACCCCTTACGATGAGCAGCGCCCCAGCATTTGGTTGAATTCCCATCACGACACCGTAAAACCAAATACGGGGTACACCAAGGATCCATTTTCAGCTGTAGAAGAAGAGGGAAAACTCTTTGGACTGGGTTCCAATGATGCAGGTGGACCTTTGGTTGCGCTAATTGCTACTTTCTGTAGCTTCATCGGAAAAGATTTTCCCTTCAACTTGTTGCTTATTACCTCTGCAGAAGAAGAGATTTCCGGTCTCCAAGGCATCTCAAGCCTAATTTCGATCCTTCCACCTGCTGACCTTGTGCTGGTAGGTGAGCCAACTCAAATGAAACTGGCTGTCGCCGAAAAGGGCCTTCTAGTACTCGAAGGAACTGTTAAAGGCAAAGCAGGGCATGCTGCTCGGGAAGAAGGAATCAATGCGATTTATTTGGCTTTAAGCGATTTGGAGAAGGTGAAAAATTTCCAATTTCAAAAAATATCCCCTTTTCTAGGTCCTACCAAGGTCTCTTGCACCGTAATTCATGCAGGAGAACAGCACAATACGGTACCTGAGTTGTGTCGATATGTATTGGATGTTCGGATAAACGAATTGTATACACATGAGGAGGTTTTGGAGGAGTTGAACTCAGTGCTAAC